>DATHLL010000326.1:0-13317 GCA_035488195.1 Candidatus Elarobacter sp.
ATGACGAACGTCCCGCCGAAAGAGAAGTGGAGCGCGCCCGACCGGATCCCGGACGGATGCTACATGATGTTCGGCGACAACCGGAACAACTCGGAAGATTCGCACATCTGGGGTTTCGCGCAGGTCGGCGGGACGTTCATGAACGGCCCGCGCAAAGGCGAGAAGGCCTCCTTCACCGGCCACGCGTTCCTCCTGTTCTGGCCGCTGAACCGGATCAGGATTCTGCGCTAGCCCGCGCGAAGACACCGTTCCGTGGCGAAGACGCGGACGGTCGTTTCGCTCTCTGCGCAGGCCGTGGTGCTCCTGCTGATCGCGACGGCGTTCTTCATGCGCACCTCGCCGGTCGACGGGCTGTCGATGGAGCCGCGCGTGCAAGCAGGTGAGATCGTCCTCATCAACACGCTGGCGTACCGCTTCGGCACGGTGCGACGCGGCGACGTGATCGCGTTCCGCCACGACGCGCCGACCGCCGAGACGTACATCAAGCGCGTCGTCGCGCTCCCCGGCGAGCACGTCGAGGTGCGCGCGGGCGCCGTGCTGGTCGACGGGCGCGAGCTGGCCGAGCCGTACGTGCAGTTCCGCGACAAGCGCAGCGCGCCGGCGGTGCTCGTCCCGCCGCACGCCCTCTACGTCCTGGGCGACAACCGCGCGGAGAGCGACGACTCGCGCAACTGGGGCGTCCTGCGCGAGGCCGACATCGTCGGAAAGGCCGTGGTCGGCATCTGGCCGCCCCGCCGCCTCTGATGCCCGATGTGCTGAACGCGCAGATCCAGTGGTACCCCGGCCACATGGCGCAGGCGATGCGCAAGCTCGGAGAGCGGCTGCGCATCGTCGACGTGCTGATCGAGGTGGTCGACGCGCGCGTCCCGCGCTCGTCGGCGAACCCCGCGCTCGACCGGCTGGCCGCGCACAAGCCGCGCATCGTCGTCCTCGGCCGCGAGGACCTAGCCGATCCGCACGCGACGCGTGATTGGCTGGCGTGGCACCAGCGGAACGGCCGGACCGCGCTCGCGGTGAACGGCAAGGATCAGACCTCGGTGAAGCGCGTGAGCGCGGCGCTCGGCGAGTTCGCGGCCGGACGCGGCGCGACGCGGGCGATGGTCGTCGGCATCCCGAACACCGGCAAATCGAGCATCATCAACGGGCTGCTGCGACGGACCGCGGCGAAGACGGAGGACAAGGCCGGAGTCACGCGGTCGCTGCAATGGTTCCGCGTTCAGCCGAAACTCGAAGTGATGGATACGCCCGGGATCCTGGTTCCGAAGATTGCGACGCCGGAGGCGCAGTGGCAGCTCGCTCTGACCGGCGCGCTGCCGCGCGAGCGCTTCGACCCGGAAGAGGTCGTCGGCCGTTTCGTGAGCTGGGCGCGCGAGCACCGGCCGCAGCTCGGCGTCCCGGACCTCGAGAGTTTCGCGCGCGCGCGCGGGTTCGCGCGCCGGGGCGGGGAGCCGGACCTGCACAACGCCGCCGGCGCATTCCTGAAAGACTTCAACGACGGGAAGCTCGGGCGGATCACGTTCGAGCGCCCGGAGCCGCTCGCATGATCTCCCCGGAGACCGCCGCCTGATGCCGACGAAGGAAGCCGCGCGCCGCAAGAAACGCAACGCCACCGAGCGCGAGCGCCGCCGGCTCGAGCGGCTGCACGCGTTCGAGGAGCGCGCGCGGGCGTCGGGGTTCCGGCTGGTCGGCGGGATCGACGAGGTCGGCCGCGGACCGCTCGCGGGCCCGGTCGTCGCCGCCTGCGTGGTGACCGACGGACCGCTCAAGCTCAAGGGGCTCAACGACTCGAAGCAGGTGCTGCCCGAGGTGCGCGCGTCGCTCGCCGTCGAGATCAAGGCGAAATGCGTCGCCTGGGCCGTCGGCGAGGCGTGCGTCGAGGAGATCGACCGGCTCAACATCTACTGGGCCTCGATCCTCGCGATGGAGCGCGCGCTCGCGAAGCTCGCGGTCCCGCCGGAGTACCTGCTGACCGACGCGGTCCGGATCAAGTCGTGGAGCGGGCCGCAGGAGCCGGTGATCAAGGGCGACGCGAAGTGCGCGACCGTCGCCGCGGCCTCGATCGTAGCGAAGGTGCACCGCGACGCGCTGCTGGTCGCGCTGCACGACACCTATCCGCAGTACGGCTTCGACCAGCACAAGGGCTACGCGTCGCCGCAGCACATCGCCGCGCTGAACGCGCACGGGCCGTGCGCCGAGCACCGGCGCGGCTTCTGGCGCGTCCGCGCGGCGTGGGACGCGCTCCCCGGGTTCGAGCCGGAGGCGCTCGCGACGTGAACCGCGCCGAGCGCGGGCGCGCCGGCGAGGATGCGGCCGCGGCGCTGCTCGAGGCGCACGGCTACCGCATCGTCGGCCGCAACGTGCGCCTGCCGGGCGGCGAGATCGACATCATCGCGCGGGACGGCGAGACGGTCGTCTTCGTCGAGGTGAAGGCGCGCGCGAGCGCGTCGTTCGGCAGCGCGGCGCGCGCGGTCGACGCGCGCAAGCGCGCGACGCTGCGCGCGGTCGCGAGCGACTGGCTGCAGATCGCCGCGCCGCGCGCGCGGGCCCGCTTCGACGTCGTGACGTTCGACGCCGGCCGGGCGCGGCTGCACCGCGGAGCGTTCGCGTGAACACGCTCGCCGGGAAGACGCTCGCCGGCCGCTACCGCGTCGACGCGCTGATCGGGCGCGGCGGGATGGCCGACGTCTACCGCGGCGAGGACGTCGTGCTCGACCGCGTCGTGGCGATCAAGGTGCTGACCGAGCGCGACGACGGCGAGCGCGACCGCTTCCTGCGCGAAGCGCGCTCGATGGCGCGGCTCAACCACAGCAACGTGGTCGCGGTGTACGACGCGGGCCGCGACGACGGCTGGTCGTTCATCGTGATGGAGCTGGTCGACGGGCGGACGCTGAGCGCGGTCCCCGCACACGAGCTCACCGTGCACGGCGCGATCAAGCAGTACGTCGAGATCCTCGAAGCGCTGCAGTACGCGCACGAGAACGGCGTCATCCACCGCGACGTCAAGCCCGCGAACGTGATGGTCTTGCCGACCGGTGCGGTCAAGGTGATGGACTTCGGCCTCGCGCGCCGCACGAGCGACATGTCGCACTCGACCAGCGCCGGCGAGATCGTCGGGACGATCGCGTATCTCCCGCCGGAACGGTTTCTCGGAAAGGTCGCGGACGCGCGCAGCGACCTCTACTCGGTCGGCGTGATGCTCTACGAGACGTTCACCGGGACGCTGCCCTTCAAGAGCGAGAGCGACGATCTCGTCGCGGTGATCTTCGCGCACGTGAACGAGCCGCCGCAGCCGCCGCGCACGGTGAACCGCGCGGTCCCGGTGCAGATCGAGCGAATCATCCTGCGGCTGCTCGAGAAAGAGCCGGACAAGCGGTACCAAAGCGCCGACGAGGTCGCGGCCGACCTGCGCGCGCTGGTGACCGGCCCGGTCGAGCCGCCCGACGCGGAGATGCAGCAGCCGACCCCGCCGCGCCCGACCGCGACCGCGCGCGAGCACCCCTCGCACCCGTCCCGCGCGACGGCCGAGGCGGACGCGCGCGAGATGCTGGCGCGCACGTTCGGGCGCTCGAAGGCGGTCGACGTCGGCTACTCGGAGACCCTCGCGGGGATGCTGGCGACGCGCAAGCGCGACTACGCCGAGGCGGCGCGCGCGTACCGCGCCGCGCTGAAGGCGTTCGGCGATGCGAAGAACGAGCTGGAGCGCGCGAAGACCGCGCTCAAGTACGCGACGATGGTGCTCCAGAAGACGAGCGAAGGCGAGAACGAGGGGGCGCTGACGAACCGGCGCGAGCTTTCGGAGGCGGTCGACATCCTCTCCGAGGCGCTGCCCTCGTTCCGCGGCCGCGCGATGCTCAAGGAGCTGGAAGAGGGCGAGCGGCTTCTCTACACCCTGCAGCGGACGCTGATCCGGACCCGCTGACGGCCGGGCCCGTGGCGACGATCGAAGCGGTCGAGCACCGCGACGCCGGCGCGGCGCTGCGGCGCCTCGCGACGCCCAACGCGCTCGCGATGGTCAGCGACCAGCTCCTCGGCGTCGTCGACACGATCGCGATCGGATCGCTCGGCGCCGCGGCGCTCGCCGGGATCACCGGCGCGAGCAGCGTCTTCATGGTGCTCGGGATCGGGATCATCGCGTTCGGCAGCGGGATCCGGATCGTCGGCGCGCAGGCGATCGGCGCGGGTCAGAGCGACCGGTTCGGCGCGATCGTCCGCGCCGCGATGGTCGCGCCGCTCGTGATCGCCGTGGCGGCCGTGCTGCTCTCGGTGGTGACCGCGAAGCCGCTGATGCACGCGATGTTGCCGGCCGGCGCGCCGGCGGACGCGGCGGGGTACTACCTGATGCTGCGTTGCGCGTGCCTCATTCCGATGGTGCTGAGCGGGATGCTCGCCGTGGCGTTCGCGGCGGCCGGCGACTCGCGGCCGACGCTGAACCTGCTGCTGGCGATCAACGCGGTGCACGTGCCGCTGGTGTTCGTGCTCGCGCTCGGAGCGGGGACCGGGCATCCGTTCGGGCTGACGGGCGCGGGCGTGTCGTCGCTGATCGCGGAGTTCGTCGGCGTCGGCTACATGGTGTGGAAGACGATGCGGCGGCCGGAGCTCGGCGTCTTCGCGTCCCGCCGGATCGACGGCGGGCTGGCCCGTCTGACGGCGTCGATCAGTTGGCCGGAGTTCGTGTTCCTGATCCTGCAGATGGTCCCCGACCCGATCATCGTCGCGATGTTCGCGCCGTCGGGAACCCAGCTCGTCGCGGCGTTCCGCGCGCTCATGATCGTCAGCGACATCACCTGGGCGCTCCCCGGCGCCCTCGGCGACGCCTCCGAGGTCGTCCTCGGCCAGCGCATCGGCGCCCGCGACTACGCCGGCGCGAAGGCCTTCCAGCGCGAAGCGACGCGCCTCGGCGTGCTGGTCTGCCTGGGGGTCGGCGCGCTGACGGCGGTGCTGGCGTGGCCGCTCGCGGCGCTGTGCACCCTGAACCCCGCGCTCGCGACGCTCGCCGCCGCGCCGCTCGCGGCGCACGTCTTCCTGACGCTGCCGCTGAAGGGCTACGCGATGACGGTCCTCGCGCCGATCCGCGGCGCCGGCGACACCCGCTTCGTGATGAACATGGGGTTCGTCATGACGGCCGTGGCGCTGAGCACGATCACCGTGGGAATTCGCGGCCTTCACCTAGGGCTCTGGGCCGTGCCGCTCGGATGGACTGCGGCATGGCTGGTGCGTGACGCGCTGACCACGCTGCGGCTGCGCAGCGGGGATTGGGAGCGGCGCACGCTCGCCGGCACATGAGGGAGTTCCGGGCGCCGTAACGCCCCTGTAACGCCGCCGGCGGACGATCGCCGTGCACGGCACCGCAGCACTTCGACTGCGAACGGCATCGATCGCCAGAGGAGGCACATCATGGGACAGAAACTGTTCAGCAACAAGACGGCGTCCAATCTCAACGCCACGCTGGTCGTTCGCAAGGGCGACCAGCCCGGACACGAAGCGGATACGCGGACCTTCGTCATCCCCGCCGGCCGGGACGAGCGCTATCAGTACAGCGGCGACAACAACCCGTATCTCGACGCCGTCGTGGTAACGTCGAACGGCAACGGCGGCCAGATCGGCGCCGAAGTCCGCGTGCTCTCGCGCGGCAGCGCGATCGACAACGCGCTGAACACCAACGACCACATCACCTTCACGCAGACCGACGAATCGCTGGTGATGAGCTTCCGCAACGGATGATCCCGGCGCGACGTTCGGACCCGGGCGCCCGGACGCTTCGGCGGCCGGGCGCCTCCCGTCCCCGCAAATCGTAACCGCGCTGTAACCTTCGTGCCCGACAGTGATCGGGCGGAGGAACTGTCTCGATGACGAGCCATGCGTACGACTGCGAAACCGACCGCCTGCGTAACGGCGAGCACCGAGACGCCGCGAGCGCGACATCCTCGAACGTCACCGAGCTCGCATCGAGGCGCCGGCCGGCGTGGGTCGGATCGGTCACCGTCGTTTTGGGTGGACGGCACTATGGCACGCTCAGCTTGAGCGCGCCGGTGCCGCACGGCGAACGGCTGACGCTCTACGTCGTCACGCAGCCCGAATGCGGCGGGGAGATCGACTGCCTCGTGACGGACGATCCGAACCTCAGCCACGACGGCGATCGCTGACGTGCTCGCGACGGCTCGCGTGCTCTCGCTCTTCACCATGAGGCGCTGCACCGCAGCGTGCGACCATTGCGCCATCGGCGGAAGCCCCCAAGCGCGTGGCGCGCTCTCGGTTCCGCGGATGCACGCGCTGCTCGACGAAGCCGCATGCGCAGGAAGCTTCGTGCGCGTGGTCTTCACCGGCGGCGAGTGCTTCTTGCTCGGCCGCCGCCTCGACGAGCTGATCGCGCACGCGCACGAGCTCGGCTTCATCACGCGTGCGATCTCGAACGGGTACTGGGCGGCGAGCGAGCGTTCCGCGGCCGAGCGCGTGCGGCGCGCGCGCGCCGCCGGGCTCGACGAGCTCATGCTTTCGACCGGGACGTTCCACCAGCGCTTCGTGCCGGTCGCGCGCGTCGCCACGGCGGCGCGCGCGGCCGCCGAAGCCGGAATCGAGACGCACGTCTCCGTCGAGGACTGCGATCAGTCGGCGTTCGACGACACGGCGCTGCGCGACGAGCTGCGGCGGTTCACCGACGCCGGAACGATCTCGATATCGAACGATCCCTGGATCCCCGACGCGGCGGGACGCGGTTCGACGGCGCTGAGCCACGAAAGAGTCCTCGCCGCCGGACGGAGCACGGCGCACGAGCGGTGCACGCAGATCCTGACCGTCGTCTCGGTCACCCCGGACGGGATGCTCACCGCGTGTTGCGGCTTTCCCATGGAAGAGCTGCCGGCGCTGCGCATCGGCTCGGTCCTCGAACGCCCGCTGGACGAAGTCTTGGCGCGGGCATCCAACGACCTGCTCCATCTTTGGCTCCACGTGCGGGGACCGGCCGACCTCGCGGCCTTCGTCGCGCGCTACGTCCCCGGTTTTCATCTCCCTGCGTTCGCTTCGATCTGCCAGGCCTGCGTGGCGCTGCAACGCGATCCGCGCGCGATGTCGGCGCTGTTCGACCACGCCGGCACGGTCATCGACCAGATCGCCGGCGAATTCGCTGCGCTCCACGGCACGGCGGCGTACGGCTGCACGACACCGGCCGCCTGACAAAACCAGCCCCTCGAAACAAAAGGAGACCGCGCATGACAACGCTCGAATCGAAACACCACGCGAAGCACAACGGCGAGGACACCCCGGCTCCGCTCCAGCTCTGGCCGATGGACGCGACGATCACGGGAATCCGCGTAGATCTCGGAGGGACCGGGACGCCGGGCGGCTCCGGCCAGATCATGCATTACTTCGGATACCCGTTCTACTATCACGTCGCCAAGTCGACCGCCGGAACCGGCGTCGACATCACGATCGACGAGAACTCACCGAGCTCGTACGATCCCACGATCACGAGCACGCACAGCCTCCCCGTCGACTCGGTGACGCTGACCTACACCTATTACACGCCGCCTCCTAATCCGACTGCGGTGAGCGCCACGATGACGTACGACTCGCCCGGCGGCCAGTATGCCGGCGGACCGCTGAACCTGTGCATGGAGTTCTCCGACGATCTGAGCTCCGCAACGCTCGTCGTCGAGCCGCGCCCGGCGCCGCAGCAGGACGACGAAACGCGGCTGGGGATCGTCGTTGTGAACAAGGCCTATACGTCCAGCGGGAGCACGCGCGGGTACTTCGTGCGCGTCCCGATCGCCGCTGACTCCAGCGGCAACCTTCCCACGACCACGACGATCCACTGGCCTGGGAGCGGCGGGATGGCCGGCCCGGTCGGCGGCGGCCAGGTCCCGTGATCGCCGGCGGCTACGCGGAGCCGCGAAACAGCTCCACGAGCCGCCCCGACGGTATCGCGCCGAGCTCACGCTCGAGCTCGGTCGCGTACCGGCGGTATTCGCGCCGTGCCGCGCCGGATTCTCCGAGCGCGGCCAGCGCGACCATCAGCGCCTCACACGCCTCCTCGTTGAGCGGATCGATCTCGGTCACCGCGCGCGCGTTCGCAGCCGCTTCGTCGTAGCAGTTGCGCAGCAGCGCGTCGCGCGCGAGCGCAAGCCCCGCGCAGCAGACGATATCGTCGATCCGCGCGCGCGCCGGCTGCATCCACGCGAACCGGTCGTACCGTCCGGGCGTCCCGGCGCGGTACGCGGCCACGATGCCGTGCAGCGCGTCGCGCGTGCCGTCGTCGAGCGCGCCGTGGGCGTGCTCCCGGACCAGCGGCTCGGCCCAGCGCAGATCGACGTCGATCGTCGGCGAGAGTCGATATCCGGCGTCCGACGACGAGACCGCATCGTGGACGCCGAGCTTCGAGCGCAGCCGCGAGAGCGTCACCTTGAGATTGTTGGGCCACTCCTCGGGGTCGAGATGGTCCCACAGCGTCTCGCCGATGCGGTCGCGCGAGACCGGGGCACGCGCCGACGCCAGGAGCACGAGCAGCTCGAACTCCTTGTGACTCAGCCGCACGACCTCGTCACCCTTCGTCACCGTCCCCGCGAGGAGCCGCACGACGAGCTGCGGTTCTCGCCGCTCGCGCTCGCGCAGCACGCGCGCGCGCACGAACGGCTCGAGCATTCCGGGCGGCTCCCGGCGCACCAAGCGCTCCACCGCGTCGCGAAACTCGGGGCTCTCCGTCCCCGCGGCGACCTCGCGCAACCGTTCGGCCTCGGCCGGCCGCGCCGACTCGTCGAGCACGTACAGCGCCACGTGCGCATAGATCTGGACGAAGGGATCGGCGCGCGTGTCGGCCGCGCGAACGGCGGCGCGAGCCGCCTCCACCGCGTCGCCGTGAACCGGCGCTTCGGCGACGTGGTACAAGTGGGCAATCGCGGCGATCACCGGCCACCGGTAGTGCTCGTCGAGCTGCACCGGCCGCCCGCGCGCCGCCTCGATCATCGGCAGGAACCCGCGCCGCAGCCCCGGGGTCAGCGCGTCTTCCATCACGCCGAGATAGCGCCGGTAGCTCTCGTCGTCGCCGTTGACCCAGGCGACCAGCGCGGCGTTCGTCGCGGCATAGGCCAGGTAGAGCGGCAGCTCGTTCCGCGCCTCGCGGCGGATGAGCTCGTCGAACATCACGAGCGCACGTTCGTAGCGCGCACGGAACGCCGCTTCGTGCGCGTCGATGTAGTGCAGCGTCTGGTTCTCGTCCCATTCCGGTGCCGCGCCGATCCGCGCCGCTTCTCGCGCCAGCTCGCGCGCAAGACCGAACCGCCCTTCGATCCCTCGCAGCATCGCCGAGAAACGCAGCAGGATCGCGCGCGCCTCCGACGGCTCGGCGGCGAATCCTTCGAGCGCTTCGCGCAGGAGCGTCTCGCCGGCCTCGCGCCGCCCCAGATTCGCATAGGCGGACACGAGATGCATCAGCACGACGGCCCGCTGCTCCGAGTTGGCGTTCGCGGAGAGGCAGAAGTAGATCGTCTCCGCCTCGCGCACGTACGTCGCACGGTCGACCGAGAACGCCCGGAACGGTATCGTCGCGAGCCAGACGTTCGGATAGCGGGTCACCAGATCTCGGTCGAGCCGGTCGAGGATCCGCTCGTACTCGCGCAGCGGAAGCCGCGCCGCCGTGTACGACGGCGTCGCGTCGAGGATCGCCGCCGCCCGCTGCGCGTCGTTCTGGGCGAGCGCGAGTCGCGCCGCTCGCGCATACGCGCCATCCCCGCTGAGAACGTGCAGCGCCCGCTCGTAGAGCTCTTTCACGGGCACGGGGAAACGCGTGCGAACGAGCCGCGCGACCTCCGCGTGCACGTGCAGGCGATCGCCGGCGAGCTCGACGAACGGGAGCCGGAGAAGCCGCGCGATGACGAGGTCGTCACACGCCTCGCCGAGCACGCGGACCAGATCGGCTTGTGAAGCGTCTTCGAGCAACGCGGCGACCACCAGCGCGTCGCGGACGAGAACGTCGAGCCGCCCGATCGTCCGATGCGCCGCATAGCCGAGCAGCGAGGCGAACTGAAGCGCACGTGCCTCGAGGATCTGCGCAGGCTCGTCACGCTCCGCGAGCTCCAGCAGCATCCGCGTGACGAGCGGCCAGCCGCGCGCGACGTCATAGACGGCCCGCACGGACTCTCGCGACAGACCGCGCCGCGCTCCGAGCTCCGCTACGTCGTCGAGTGAGAGTGCGAGCCGTTCCGCGGAGATCGTGACGAACGGCTGGCTCTCGACGATGTGCTGAAGCCCCGGCGGCAGCGGTGCGCGCACGACGATCGCGAGCGTGCGCGACGGCGGCAGCGCGGTCACGAGCTCGCCGAGGAGATCGGCTCCGGCGGGCGTGGCAAACGCTCCGCCGACGTCACGAACGACGAACACCTCCGGCTCGCCGGGGACGACCGGCCACTCGAGCCGGAGCGTCTCGCGCGACGCCGCCGCCGCGCCGTCGGCGCGTTGCGCGAGCCGGTCCGCGGCGTTGCGCGCCGACCTCAGACGGTCGCCGGAGACGAGCGCCTCGACCACCGGG
This sequence comes from Candidatus Elarobacter sp., assembly GCA_035488195.1. Classification (GTDB taxonomy): domain Bacteria; phylum Vulcanimicrobiota; class Vulcanimicrobiia; order Vulcanimicrobiales; family Vulcanimicrobiaceae; genus Vulcanimicrobium. The sequence goes on from DATHLL010000326.1 coordinate 10,517, forward strand.
CGGGCAAGGTCCGGCGCGTCGCCGGGGGCCGGGAGATCGCAGACGATCAGCGTGCCGCACAGGGCGCCGTAGCTGCGGATCAGTCCGCTCTTGTCATAGCCCGGCGGCGCGCACAGCACGACCACGCGCGGCGCGGCCGCGGCGACCGAGGCCGCGAGCGCTGCGTGCGTTTCCTCCCCGACTTGCGTCATCCGCCCCCGCGCAGTTTCTTCGTCGCTCGGTGTACGACGCCGCCCGCCGAATCACCGTCCTACGTCTGTAACCGTTGCGTAACTGCGCTCCCGCACGATCCGGCGGAGCGCGCTCCGCGCGCGCGTCACGGGAGGACGCACATGACCCTCACCTACACGCTGGTGCTCGACACGGGCGGCACGGACGCGGCTCCGGCCGCGGCCGCGCCTCGCTGGGCGCTGGCGAAGCCGGGCGGGAACGCGTTGCCGAACGTCGTCTGGCTCGCGGTGCCCGTCACGGGCCGGACGACCGTCACGTGGAGCGAGAGCTACGGCCTCTACGCATCGTCCGCGGCGATTCGGGACGGTACGCCGATCGCCGTGGAGCGCGAGTTGAGGACCGCGCTCGACCGGATGCTCTACCCGTTCTCGGGCGATGCGTTCGGTCCGCCGGCGGACGCGCCGCGGACGCCGGCCGGTCATTACGAGGTGGTCAACCGAACCGCCGGCACCCTGACCTTCGGGTTGCTGCAAGCCGCCGACGTCGGCGGAGCACCGTTTCGCGGTGCGATCAATGCCGTCGCGCTGCCGCCCGGGTTCACCGCGGACTTCTCGCCCATGCCGACGGTCTTCGTCTGGCTCGACTCGGCGGCGCGCTCCGGGAGCATCGTCGCGGAGCTGCCCGCCACGGCGGCGCGCTTGACGTTCTCGGCGGGGCGCCGCGTGCGCGAGTGCCGTTACGAACAGCCGTTGCAGCGGCTGAACGGCGTGAGGGACCGGAATATCGTTCCGTTCACGGCCTGGTAGAGGACGCCGCCGGGGACGTTGATCTGCCGAAACGGCTGGTACGGCGAGGGCGATTCGAGGCAGGGTTGCCAGACGAGCGTCGGATGCACGGTGTAGGTACCGGGCCGTACCGGCTCCATCGGCTGCGCGCAGTTCCACCGGCTCGAGACGAACACGTCCTCGATGAAGATCTCGGTGAGCCCGGTCCCCACCGAGCTGACCTCCGCTGCGGTCGCGCCGAGAAGCTGAGCGGACCGCATGTCGATCCGCGTGTGGCCGATGCGCCGCCCGCCATCACCGACGACGGCGGCCAGGATGTAATACGAATCGAAGCGGTCCAGGCGTTTGACGAGCACCGGATCGGCGATCCCCGCCGGCCGTTCGGAAAAGAACGAATCGCCGCCGCCGACGAGATCGTGCGCGGCGAAGCCCGCGAGTGCGGCCTCGGCGAGCTGCTCGTCGCGATCGCCGCCGCCGGCGCTCCACAGCGAGCGGAGGGCGGAACGGCCGCCGTACAGCGCCCGCGGCGAGGCCCGGAGCGGACGGCTCGATTGAAGCGATCCGTCGCCGACGACGATGAACCGTCCGTCGGGCGCCTTCAGGCAGGGCACGAGCGCGTTGACGAACTCCTGGACGGACACGTACTCGGGCGGCGTCCCGTACTCGGGCGGCTTCCCGTACTCGGTGGTGGTGCCGCATAGGTCGTCGTCGGTGTGAGGCGGAGGGGGAGGCGCGGGAGGCGAGGACGCGAGGGTCGGGCTGTTGATGCAGAACCCCAGGATCCCGGCTCCGTCCGCGCCGGGATCGTCGTCGGAACGAAAGCCGGTCACGACCTCCCAGTGATCGCATCCCCCCATGAGCACGATCGGCGGAGCCGCATTCGGTGCGGTGAGCGCGTTCGCGACGCGGCCGACGACCTCACTGGTTGTCGCAAGCGGTGTCGCCGCGAACGGCGGGCGCGGATCCGGCAACCACACCTGACGATAATATTCCAACGCCGCGACGATACCGGCGGGCGACGAGCCGGGGATGCCGCCGCCGTTCCAGCACGGGTCCGCCGCCAAGATCATCCCGAAAATCTCTTCCTGGTCGAGCTCCTGGATCGGCACGCCCAGGTACGCCATCACCATCTGGACGACGGCCGGCCCGCAAAAACACCTCTGGTCCTGCGAGTGGTACTTCACGTCGAGATCGGTGCACCACGCCATGCGAATACCTCGTGCGGAGCGGCTCAAGCCGTTCGACGCCGCCCCGGCCAACGCTTTCACGCAACGGCGCGGTCGCCGCTACGCTGAACGCTTCCGGAGGTGATCCAGGATCACTGCGACGAGGATCACCACACCCAGCACGATGAGCTGGGTGTACGACTCCACGTTCAGCAGGTTCATCACGTTGTAGAGCACGCCGATCAGGAGGGCGCCGAAGAACGTGCCGACGATCGTGCCGCGGCCGCCCATCAGCGAGGTTCCGCCGACGACGACGGCGGCGATCGCCTGCAACTCGTAGCCGGTGCCGTTCTGGGGGGCGCCGGAGGAGAAACGGGAGGTGAGGATCAGCCCGGCGAGCGTCGCGCACGCGCCGGAGATCACGTAGACCAGCAGCTTCATGCGGCCGGTCGCGATCCCGGCCAGGCGCGCGGCCTCCTCGTTGCCGCCGAGCGCGAGGACGTAGCGGCCGAACGCCGTGCGCCCGAGCAGGATCGCCAGCACGAGCACCACGCACGCCATCAGGACGACCTGGTACGGGATCCCCGGCAGACCGAAGATCCCCGGAAAGACGTATCCCGTGCCGAGCCAGTCGAGCATGTTCGCGTGGGTCAGCGTGACGGGCTGGCCGTGCGAGAGC
>DATHLL010000327.1:0-4026 GCA_035488195.1 Candidatus Elarobacter sp.
CGTCGACAAGCGCGGCGTCGTGCTGGTGCGCTCGCGCCCCTCGTTCGTGTGCGCGCTGATCCCGAGCGAGATCACCGACATCGACAAGACGCTCGCGATGCTCGCCGACGTGCTGCACCTGCCGGTCGAGAAGCTGCGCTATCGCCTGTTGCACCACCACGGCAAGAACTACACCAGCTTCGACGAGGTGCAGACGTACGAACCGTACGGCCCGGTGATCCTCGCGACCGATCTCACGCCGGTGCAGACCGCGCGGCTCGCCGAGGCGCAGACCGACCTGCGCGGCGTCGACATGGAAGAGCAGCCGGTTCGCAACTACCCGTACGGGAAGACGGGCTCGCATCTGTTCGGCTACGTCGGGATCATCGACGAGGACGAGTACAACGCGCGCAAGCGCCAGGGCTACTCGCCGAACGACGTCACCGGGAAGGACGGGCTCGAGAACACCTACGACCGCTGGCTGCACGGGCGCGCGGGCGGCGAGCAGGTCGAGGTGAACGCGTCGGGCGCGCTGGTGCGCCGCCTGAAGCCTCTCGATCCCGTGCCGGGCAACACGCTGGTGACCACGATCGACTGGCGGCTGCAGAAGATCGTCGAGAAGAACCTGCGCGCGCAGCTGCAGCGGTGGGGGAAGGCGCGCGGCGGCGTGCGACTCGCGGGCGCGGTCGTCGTGCTCGATCCGAACAACGGCGGCGTGCTCGCGCTGGCGTCGATGCCGGAGTTCGACCCGAACCAGTTCGCGACGCCGATCGACGAAAAGAAGTACGCGGCGATCCTGCGCGACAACCTGCACCCGCTCTACGACCGCGCGATCGGCGCCGCCTCGCCGAGCGGCTCGACGTTCAAGATGGTGACCGGCACCGCGGCGATCACCAGCGGTGTGATCAAGCCGCACCAGGTGCTGTACGACTCGGGCTCGTGGTACTGCTACGGAACGACGTTCGTCGACATCGCGGCCGGCGGTCTCGGGAGCGTCGGCTTCGAGCGCGCGCTCGCCGCGTCGTCGGACGGCTATTTCTACCAGCTCGGCTGGCGGCTCGGCCACGAGCGGTTGCGGCATTACGCGACGGAGTACGGTCTCGGCTCGAAGCTCGGCATCGATCTCCCCGGCGAGTATCCGGGGAACTGGCCGACCGAGGAGTGGGTGCAGGCGACGTTCGGCAAGGGCTATCACCTCGAGAAGAGCGACGTCTGCCAGCTCGCGATCGGTCAAGGCTCGATGCAGGCAACTCCGCTGCAGATCGCCAGCGTCGCGGCGACCGTCGCGAACGGCGGGACGCTCTACAAGCCGCACATCGTCTCGGAGATCCGCTCGCCGCACGGCAAGGTGCTGCAGCGCTTCGAGCACGAGGTGATCCGCGACGTGCCGGTCTCGAAAGAGGCGATCAAGGAAGTCCAAGTCGGTATGGCCGCGGTGACCGATCCCGGCGGCACGGCGTACGGTCTCGCGATCCCCGGCCTGCCGTTCTCGGGCAAGACCGGCACCGCGGAAACCGAAGGCGGCCACGGCCCGAACACGACCTGGTTCGTCGCCTGGGCCCCGACGAAGCACCCGAAGATCGCGATGGCCGTCTTCATGGAGAAGTCAGGCGGCTACGGCGCCTCGGTCGCCGCCCCGATCGCCCAACACGTCATCGCCGAATACTTCGGCCGCAAGCTCCCGCCGATCTGACGTCGCACGCTCGCGGCGTGCCTCGGTGCTGCTATGCGCCGGCGAGGATCGGGAGGACGCGCTTGATCTCGTTGGCGCGGGCGTCGTTGCGGCCGGCGAGGTTCGCGTCGATGAGGTCGTCGCGCTTCGCGCGGTGGAGGCCGTAGGCGGCGGCGAGCGCGACGGTGCCGTCGGTGTCGCGCAAGGCGCGCTCGAGCAGCGCGACGTCGCCGCGGCGCGAGGCACCGTCGATCGCGGCGTAGCGCTCGGGGATCGCGTACGACGCGTAGGCGCGCTCCAGCGTCGGGCCGACGATCTCGCCTTCGCACTGGCCGAGCGACTCGATCGCGGCGACGCGCAGATCGCCTTCCTCTTCGTCGAACGCTTTCGCGAGGATTCCGGCGCTCCACACGTCGCCGACGATTCCGAGACCGTCGATCACGCGGCGGCGCTCGCCGTCGTCCAGCTCGCCGGCGTCGGGATCGACCAGCGCCGGCCAGGTGACCTCGCGCGCGAAGACCGCGACCGGACCGGTCGACGACGACTGCCAGGCGGCGTTCGGACCGAGCGGCATCGTCTCGACCGGCGAGACGGCCGTGACGACCGGCTTCTTCGACTGCGGCCAGAACTGCGCGATGCTGAACAGCGCGATCCCGATGATCCCGATGACGATCCCCGGGACGAGCAACTCGCCGGTGTACGCGAGCTGAACGCCGAGCACGTCCTTACGCTTTGGCTGCTGCTGCTTCGAGCGCGTCGCGCAGCGCGAGGCGCACGTCGCGGAGCGCGGCGTCGAGCGCGGCGTTCTGCGTCCCGGCGAGGACGCGGTGGAACTCCTCGAACGGCAGCGCGGCGACGTTCGTGAACGTCGTGATCAGCGCGCTGCGGTACGTGTTCATCGCCTCGCCGCCGCGCGGGCGCACGAACGCGGACGGCAGCAGCTGCGCGAGGATCAGCCACGGACGCGCGCTGCCCAGCGGTTCGGACTCGAGCGACGAGACGTGCGGCATCAGCTGCGCGACTTCGATCGGGCCTTCGAGCACGACCGCGGCGTCGCCGATCTCGATCTCGTCGGCCGGCGTCGCGTTCTGCAGCGCGCGGACGAGCTCGGCGAGCGCGGAACGGCTGCTGCGGTCCTCGAGATCCTTTCCGGTCAGCGCGTAGCGCGGCATCCGCATCTTGATGAAGAGCCGGTCGATCACACCGCGCAGCGCCTCGCGTTCGGCGACGAGCTTCCCCGGAATGTCGCCGTTCAGGCCGATGAACGCCGTCGGCAGCAGCGTGCGGATCGCGAAGAGATGCGTGATCAGCCCGCCGTAGTCCGACTGCTCGAGGAACTGGAGCGCGCGCTCGAGCGCGTCGCGCGCGAACACCAGCCGCACGCGCTTCGCGACGGCGACCGGCTCCGCGACCGGGTCGGGGACGGCGGCGACGGGCTCCGGAACCGCGGCGACCGGTTCGGGCACGGCGGCGACCGGCTCGGGAACCGGCGGCGGTTCAACGGGCGCGGCGGGCGGAACGGCCGCCGCCGGCGTGAGCGGTTCGGCAACCGAAGGCGGCGCTGCGGGCTCGGCAACGGGGGCCGGCGCTGTCGGCGCGGGCGCGACGGCTTCGGGTGCGGGCGCCGCGGCAGTCGGCGTGCTCGGTTCGGCGGCAGGCGCGACCGACGTGACAGGGTGTGCTGGCGCGGTGGGCTCGGCGACGGCGGCGCTCGGCGCTTGGGCGGTCGCGACCTCGTCGACGTGCTTCGGCTCTTCGGGCAGCGCCGCGACGGGGCCGGCCGCGACGTCGGCGTCGGGCATCGCGGGTTCGGCGACCGGCGCTTCGGCCGCACGCAGCTCGTCGGCGGTAGGAAGCGCTTCCGCGGCGGGGTGCAGATCCGGGACCGGGGGCGCCGCAGTTTCGCTCGGCGCGACGGCGCTCGGCGGCGCTTCGGGCGTCGAGATCTCCGCGATCAGCCGTTCGAGCGTGGCGTCGGTGATCTGCGGGTTGACTTCCGTCGGCTCGGCGTCCGGCTCGACCGTCGTGGTCTCCGGAGCCTCGGCCTCGGCAGGCTCGATCTCGGGCCGTCCGACTTCCGGAAGGGCGGTCTCCGCGACCGGAGCCTGGGCCGGTTGTGGCGCGACCGGAGCCTGCGCGGCGGCGGACGTTTCGGGCGCCGCGACCGCGGGTTCGGGGGCCGGTGCGGGCGCGCGCTCAGGACCCGGTGGAGGCGCCGGCGGGGCGACGGGCGGCTCGACCGGGCGCGGGGGTGCCGGTGTGAACCGCGCTTCGAGGACGTCCTCGTCGTAGCGGAACGCCGGGCGCGCCGGCGGCGCTTCGGGCCGCGACGGCGCGGCGGGCGGCGGCGCAGCCTGCTGCGCCGGGGCGGCCTG
>DATHLL010000328.1:0-2422 GCA_035488195.1 Candidatus Elarobacter sp.
CATCCCGCGCGCGACCACCGCCGCGTGCGACGTCGCGCCGCCGCGCGAGGTCAGCACGCCGCGCGCCGCGATCATTCCGTGCACGTCGTCGGGCGCCGTCTCGACGCGCACCAGGATCACGTCCTCGCCGGCGTGGCCGCGTTGCGCCGCCGTGTCGGCGTCGAAGACGATCTGCCCCGTCGCGGCTCCCGGCGAGGCGTTGAGGCCCTTGCCGGCGACCGCGAACGTCTCGTGCGGATCGATCCGCGCGTGGAAGAGCTGGTCGAGCGAGGCTGCGTCGACGCGCTTCAGCGCCTCGGCCCGCTCGATGATCCCTTCGTGGACGAGGTCGAGCGCGATCTTCACCGCCGCCTCGGCGCTGCGCTTCCCGCTGCGCGTCTGCAGCATGTAGAGCTTGCCGCGCTCGACGGTGAACTCGAGGTCCTGCATGTCGCGGTAGTGCGTCTCGAGCTGGTGCGCGATCGCGAGGAACTGCGCGTAGACGTCGGGCTGCGAGCTCTGCAGCTCGCTGATCTTCATCGGCGTGCGGATCCCCGCAACGACGTCCTCCCCCTGCGCGTTGCGCAGGTACTCGCCGAAGAGCTCCTTGTCGCCGGTGTTGGGATCGCGGGTGAACGCGACGCCGGTCCCCGAGTCCTCGCCCATGTTGCCGAAGACCATCGTGACGACGCTGCACGCCGTCCCCCAGTCGTCGGGGATCTTGTTGAACTTCCGGTAGTCGATCGCGCGCTTCGAGTGCCACGAGTCGAAGACCGCGCCGATCGCGAGCTCGAGCTGCTCGTGGACGTCCTGCGGGAACGGCTCGCCGGTATGGATGCGCACGATCTCGCGGAACTGCGCGATCACCTCGCGCCAGCGGTCGGCGGTGAGCTCCGGGTCGGTCGCGACCCCGGCCTTCTCCTTCGCCTCGTCGACGACGCGGTCGAACTCGTCCTTCGGGATCTCGAGCACGACGTTGCCGAACATCGCCATGAAGCGCCGGTACGCGTCGTACGCGAAGCGCTCGTTCCCGGTCAGCTTCGCCAGGCCGGCGACGGTCTCGTCGTTCAGCCCGAGGTTGAGGATCGTGTCCATCATCCCGGGCATCGAGACGCGCGCGCCGCTCCGCACCGAGACCAGCAGCGGGTTCGCCGCCTTCCCGAAGCCCTTCCCGGTCCGCCGCTCGAGCTCGCGCATCGCGGCGCGGATCTCGGCGCCGAGTCCGTCGGGGAACCGCCGCCCGGCTTCGTAGAACGCCAGGCAGACCTCGGTCGTGATGGTGAACCCGGGCGGGACCGGGAGCCCGGCGCGGGTCATCTCGGCGAGGCCGGCGCCCTTCCCGCCTAGGAGGTCTTTCATATCGCCGGAGCCGTCCTCGAAGAACCAGATGGGCCGGTCGACGGCGACGCCCGTCGCCTCCTTCCCTTCCTGGGCGGGCGTCCGTGGAAAATCGTTATAACGCCGCGTCCGAACGGTGGAAAGTTTTTCCAACTGGTCCATGCTAGGTAAGATTCCCGTCCTCATCCCGTTTCAAGCGTGCGCTAGACAACGAGAGCTTGTTCGGCTAGCCCCGGGTTCTTCTCGACGAATGGAGCATCGAGCGGGCGGCGCGGCCGACGGTCAACGGGCGTCGTGGTAGATCAGGCCGAGGGTGAGCCGCTCGCCGCGCCGGATCTCAGCGACGCCGTGGCGGAACGCCGTCCGGAAATACCCGCGCGCCCCGCGGACCGGGCGGATCGCGTTCGGGAAGACGACCGCGTCGCCGAGCCCGAGCGGGACGACGTGGGCCAGGCTCTGCTTCCGCGGCCGCTGCTCGACCAGGACGAACTCGCCGCCCTCGAAGTCCGCGCCCGGCCGGTCGAGCAGCACCGTCGCCTGGAGCGGGAAGGCGACGTCGCCGTAGAGATCGCGGTGGAGCGCGTTGTGGTCGCCGGCGCGGTAGCGCAGCATCAGCGGCGTCGGCCGCGTCTGCCCGGCGGCGTAACAGCGCTCCAGGAACTCCGCCAGCGTCTCGGGATAGCGCGCCGTCTCGCCGAGCGCGGCGGCCCAGCCGTTCGCGACCGGCGCGAGCCGCGCGTACGTCCGCTCGCGCAACTCCGCGACGAGCGGCGGCAAGGGATAGCCGAAGTACCGGTAGACGCCGCGGCCGTAGCCGTGACGTTCCATCACGACGGTGTTCCGAAATAGTCCGTCGTCGTCGAAGCGCGCGCGCAGCTCGCCGCACTGCGCCGCGTCGAGCAGCCCGCGCACGATCGCGTAGCCGCGCGCCTCGAGCTCATCTGCGATCTCCATCGTCCGCATGACCGCCGCGTCGGCGCGCGCGTTTGCGCGCCGATTGCTCGCGCATCAACGTGCCAGACATATGACACAGCGGCGCGCTACAACAGCGTGGTGTATCAGCCGCCCGAGATCATTCTGGACTTTTTCGCCGTGTACCGCCGCG
>DATHLL010000329.1:0-7999 GCA_035488195.1 Candidatus Elarobacter sp.
CACCGCGCGCTCGACGTAGACCGCGGCGTGCTCGCGCCCGCCGACGTTCGCGTTCAGCCCGGCCGCGAGCAGTTCCGCGAGCACGCCCGCCGCGTTCCCGGCGCCGTGCACCCAGCCGAAGAACCGCGGATGCCGGTTCCCCGTCGGATACGGCCGGATCAGCTCGTCGAACTCCGCAAGCACGTCCTCGTGCGCCGCGCCGCTTCGCGGGAACGGCTCGCGCAACGCGGCCTTGACCGCATCGGGAACGGGCCACCATGCGGGCTCGTCGCGCACGCGCGCCATGTCGTCGACGACGCCGTCGACCGCCTCGTGCAGGACGCGGCGAAGTGCCTCCCAATCGCCCGGATCGAGCGAACCGTCGCGCACGTGCCCGGGATCGAGCGAGCCTTCGCGCACGTCTTCGGTCGGGTTCACGGAAACTCCGTCGCTCACGCGCCGGACCGTTCGTCGCGCTCGGCCGCGACCCGGGCACGCACCATCGCGTCGAGCGCCGTGAGGATCCGCGGGACGTAGCGGTGCTTGTAGCCGTAGAGCGCCGGATCGTCGAGCGTGTGGATGATCAGCGCGTTGTCGGCCTCGAAGATCAGTAGCTTCCCATCGCGGTCGATCGCGCAGTCGATCCCGACGTAGTCGAGCGGCAGCAGCGCGGCGGTCTCGCGTAGCGCCTCCGCGAGCTCGCCGTGAAAGACGTCGCCGATGCGCGCGAGGAACGCTTCCTCCTCGGCGCGCATCCAGGCGTGCTCGTCCATCGGCGCGTTGTAGTAGTGGACCATCCAGCTCGGGGAGATCGCGAGGTGGAACGGGTACGGCTCGCCGCCGACGAACACGATCCGGTACTTGCGGAAGAAGCCGTCGTCGCTGCGGTAGTCGACGTACGGCGCGACGTAGAGCCGGGCGGCATCCGTTTCGGCCAGATATGCCGCGCGGCCGGCGTCGTCGGTGATCCGCGCGAGCCCGTGCCCGCCGTGCGATCCGACCGGCCGCACGATGTGCGGCAACGGAAACCCCTCCGCGGCGTACCGCTCGCGCGCAACCCGCGTCGTCGTGACCGCGCGGCAATGCCGCGCGTTCGCGAACGTCTCCGCGAACGGCACCCTTCCGAGCCGCGCGATCAGTTCCGGCCGGTTGAGCACCGGCCCGTGCAGCGCGGGCTCGCCGAGCCGCACCGGCTCGCCGCGCGACGGCGCGATCAGCCGCTCGAGCGCGGCCAGGCGCGAGGCGGCGTCGTCCGACTCGCCGATCGCGACGAAGACGGCGTCGTGGCGCGGGAGTGGCGGCGGGTCGGCCGCCGGGTCGACGTACCAGCGGTGGAGCGTGACGAAGCGCGCGTCGAAGAGCAGGTCGACCGGCGTGTTCGCCGTGTACGGGCCAGGCGCGCACGGGACGAGCAGCGCGTAGTCCTCGCGCTCGCTCGCCGGCGTCGACTGCACCGGCGCGAGCGCGATCGCGGCGGCCTGGTGCGCGAGCGCGAGCTCCGGGCGGCGGAGGATCTGCGCCACCTCGTAGATCCCGAGGTGCGCGTCGAGCGCGCGCTCGTCGCGCTCGACCGCTGCGAGAAACGTCGCCAGCGCCTCGTCGAGCCGCCCGGCGCGCGCCAGCGACCGCCCCAGCGCGGTGAGCTCGGCCGCGCCGTCACCCGAAAGGAGTCCTGCCCGCGGCGCGATGTCCGGCGATCCCATCTCCCCGGTTCGTTCGGCAATCGGCGCCCCGGTCCGCGCTCGCCGCGAAAAAGCTATTTACAAGGGGGCCTCCGGGGGGTACCATAGGCGACGGACTTCACGGACCCCATGCGCTGCCGTATAGAGCATGGGGTCACGGCAGTCGAATCGGTCAGGGGACGGCGCGCCCTACGCGCCATCGCAGTGGAACGTCCGTTCGGTCCAATGAGGAGACCGTGCCGGCAAGAGTCCGCTGAAAGGTCGACGGCGAGACGGTGTACCGCACACGTCGGACGACACGCCTGGAGGTGGGATTCTCCCAACCGAAAGCTCCCGAGAGGTCGAAAACAATTGAAAGCACTCGGTACGCACATCGTCTGCGAGCTCTCCGGCTGTGACGCCGCGAAGCTCACGGACGTCGACGCCGTACGCGCCATGATGGAGAAGGCGGCCCGCGCGGCCAACGCGACCATCGTGACGGCGGCCTTCCACCGCTTCCAGCCCCAAGGGGTCTCCGGGGTGGTGGTGATCGAGGAGTCGCACCTGTCCATCCACACGTGGCCGGAGACCGGCTACGCCGCGATGGACTTCTACACGTGCGGCGACCACACCGATCCCTGGGCGGCGTGCGAGTACGCCGCGGAGGCGCTCGACGCCAAGACCATGCTGACCACGGAGATGAAGCGTGGGATCGAAGCCGGCCGCGACCGCTTCACCCACGTCGTCACGACCGAGCACGACACCCGCGAGCTGCTGGCCACGGCCTAGCTCTTCCTCGGGACACCCGGTTCAAGGGAGAACCAGCCCGCTGCCACGGCAGCGGGCTTTTCTTGTAGAATGGAGCGGTGAAGCGCCCGGCGTTTCTCGCGATGCTCGGGGCGGCGGCGTTGCCGGCGTGCGGATCCGCACGGCGCCCGTTTCGCGTCGGCGCCGACACGTTCGAGGCGACGCTCGATCCGTACGCGGTTTCGGCGCACGACGTCGACGACTACGCGTGGATCTACGGTGACGGGCTCACCGGCGGAGAACGCGTTCCGTCGGCGATGCTCTCCGCGGTCCCGGAGGCGCGGGACGGCGGCCTCACCGTGCGATACCGGCTGCGCGCGATCCGCTGGCACGACGGGGCGAGACTCCACGCTCGTCACGTCGTCGAGGCGGTGGATCGCCTGCGGCATCCGCCCGGTGCCGGCGCTCCTTCACCGTGGCTCACGTACGAACCGTACGCCTCGATCGCGGATCTCGCCGCTCGCGGCGGCGATACGGTCGACGTTCGGCTGCGTCGGCCGCAGCCGCAGTTCGAGCGGACGTTTTTCTCGCCGTACGGGCATCCGGCGCTGCCGCTGCTGCGCCACGACGCGGACGGACGTCCGATCGGGACGGGACCTTTCCGGCTGGAGCACGCGGACACGACCCGATGGCGGTTCTCCGCGTGGCGCGGCTCGCCGCGCGGCTTTCCCGCGAGCGCGAAGCTCGACGTCTTCTTTCGCCCCTCGACCGAAGGTCTGGCGAACGCGATCGCCGGCGGCGAGGTGGATCTGGCGGTTCCGCTCGCGGTGGCGAAGCCGACGGCGACCAGTTATCGGCTCGTCTCGCGCGACGAGAGCTCGGTCGTGCTCCTCTTCAACTGCGAGGGGGCGTTTCACACGGCTGCACTGCGTCTCGCCGCGCTCCGCGCTCTCGATCTCGGCGCGCTGCAGAACGTCGTCAACCCCGCCGGAAGAGGACGGATCGCCGGAATCCTTCCGGCAACGGCGCCCGACGACGTCGCGTTTTCGTTTCCGCCGCGCGACATCGCGGCGGCGCGCGCCGTTCTGCGCGGCGTCCGCGGTCCGGTCACGATCGTCCATCCGTCGCGCAAAGCGCGGTACGCGACGGTCGCACTCCTGGTGCAGCAGATGCTCGAAGCGGCCGGCCTCGCGGTGCGCATCGTGCCGCGCCCGATCGCCGCCTACTTCACGCCGGAGGGCCCGCTCCGCACCGGCCGCTTCGACCTGGTGATCTACGGTTTCCAGTACACCGACGAACCGGATCTCGCGGCGGATTGGAGCTGCGCGAACAAACCGCCGCACGGCGCCAACTACGCGCGGTTTTGCGATCGCGCGTTCGACGCGGCGCTCGCCGCCGGACACCGGCGTGACGCGCTCCGGATCGTGCTCCACGACGCCGCGGTCGTCCCGCTCGCTCCGGGGCTGCAGCCGTTCGGCGTCGGCCTGCGCGTCCGAGGTTTCAGCGTCCCTCCGCGCTTCGTGCCCCCGACGCTCGGCGTCCAGCGCTGGATCGTACCCGGCGAGACGGATTGAGGCAGGGCATGCCGCTCGGGCGCCCAATCCGAGCCGCGCGATGCCGAAGACCGAGCACTATCAGTGGTACACCGAGCAGTTTGCGCCGACCGAGCTGCACGCGCACGCGATCGAGGAGACGTATTTCGCCGGACGGACGCCGTTCCAGTCGGTCGCCGTGCTGCGCACGCCGGTGTTCGGAAAGCTGCTGGTCCTCGACGGCGACACGCAATCGTCGCAGGCGGACGAAAAGATCTATCACGAGACGCTGGTCCACCCGGCGATGGCCGCCGCCGGCGAGCGCAGTGAGGTGCTGATCCTCGGCGGCGGCGAAGGCGCGACTTTGCGCGAAGTCTTGCGCGATCCGTCCGTGCGGCGCTGCACGATGGTCGACATCGACGGCCAAGTCGTGGAACTCTCGAAGAGGTATCTTCCGAGTGGTCGGCCGGCGCGTTCGACGACCCGCGCGCGCGGGTCGTCATCGGCGACGCGCTGGCGTTTCTCAAAGACGACCCCGACACCTACGGCGTCGTGATCAGCGACCTGACCGAGCCGCTCCCCGACTCGCCGTCGTTCCCGCTCTTCAACGGCGAGGTCTTCCGCGACGTCAAGACCCGCCTCGCCCCGGGCGGCGTCTACGTGCTGCAAGCTTCGACCGCCGGGTTCCACAACATGGCGCTGCACGCGAAGATGGCGCGCTCGCTGCGCGCCTACTTCACGCACGTGCGCAGCTTCTACACGCACGTGCCGGCGTTCGACAACGACTGGGCGTTCCTGGCCTGCAGCGACGAGGTCGACGTCGCAGCGGTGCCCGAGGACCGCATCGAGCGCTACGTCGGCTCGCTGCGCGGTGAGAACGCGTTCTACGACGCCGAGACGCATCGGCGCCTGTTCGCGCTTCCGCTCTACCTGCGGCGCGAGCTCGCGAAGACGGGGGACGTCTTCGCCTGAGGGCCGCCGTTAGATGAGCTCCCGGTGGACCAAGGCCGACATCGCGCCGCGCGACGTCACGCCGAGCTTGCCGTAGATCTTGGTGAGGTGGGTCTCCACCGTGCGCACCGAGATCGACAACGCCTCGGCGATCTCGTGGTTCGAAGCGCCCGCGGCGGCGTGCTCGGCGACGGTTCGCTCGCGTTTGGTCAGCGGTGCGGGCGCGGGCGGACCGGCGCTCCGCAGGTTCAAGCGCCCGGCCAGCGCGAGATCGCGCGCTCGCGGAACCGGTAGCTCCAGGCCCGCCACCATCGCGAGCGCCGGACAGTTCAGCTCGTCGAAGCGCGAGCGCGCGGTGCGAAGGCGCTCGTCGGAGCGCTCGATGAGCCCGTGCGCGAGCATGCGGTGCGCTTCATGCCACGGCGTGCGGAACGCCGGAAACCGGTCGATCGCCGCGCGGCAGCGCTCGGCGCCGAAGCGCTCGCTCAGCTTCGCGAGCGCGAACGGCGATGCCGAGAGATCGTCGGGCATCGGCTCGACCGGCAGCGTCTCCCGGACGAACCCCTCGATGTCGGCGGGAACCGCGCTGCCCTTCGCGAGCACGAACCAGCGCGCCGGAGAGACCGCGTGCCGCATGCGCCGCAGCCGAATCATCGAGCGAAGCGTTCGCAGCGGGCCGGTATCCTGCGGAAGAGCACCGCGAAGCGCGGCGAGCAGCAGCCGAACCTCGAGCACCTGATGCGGCTCGTCGACGTCCTCGCCGGCCGTGCCGAGCTGAGCGTCGGCTTCGTCCCAGCGTCCCGTGCACACCGCGGCCAGAGCGCGAAAGGCGCGTTCGCTCGGATGCCGGGCGCCGTCGTTCGAGACCGGCGGCAGGCGATCGAGCGCGCCGGTGCCGCGAAAGTAGAAGTTCACGATCGACTCCAGCAGGTTGTCCGGCGTTTGCTGGCGAGCGTGACGGTGCTGCAGCCCGGCCGCATACCGGTCGAGCTCCAGCGAGGCGCGCTGGAAATCGCCGAGCAGCGCGTACGCGTACGCCGCGCTGCGCGCGTCGGCCCAGCGCCGGCGGCGCTGCCGTGAGTCCAGCCTCGCGAACTCCTCGAGCCGTCCCGCGTACGCCAAAGACCACCGCCGAACTCCGGCCGTGACCGCGGCAATCGGGCGCGGACAGCCGGGTGTGCGTTCGATGCGCCGGCAGAGATCGTCGAGCTCCGCGAAACGCTCGAGCGTGACGGCCGGCGAGAAGAAGGCCGCGGCCAAATCCGCCGCCGCGGCGAGATCGTCTGCGGCGAGCGCGGCCCGGATCGCGCTGCGCAGCATCGCCGCCGCTTCGTCGTCCCTCGAGAGCATCTGAAGGATGAGCGCGTATTCGATGACGCACTCGGTCGAAAGCGGCGGCGCGTTCTCGAGTGCGATCTCCGCGTACCGCAGCGCCGCCCCGAGCGAACCCGCGCCGGCGAGCGTCCGAGCCAGCTCGAGCGCGGCCGTTGCGGCGCGGTCGCGCCGCCCGCAAGCGAGCGCGAGCCGCACGATCGCGGCGAGCGAGCCGGATTCGGCCTCGTATGCGGCGAGGAGGCGCGCAGACGCGTGCACGGCGTTCGGCGCCGTCTTCGCGACGGCCGCTCCCAGAACGTCGTGGCGGTACGCCACGCCGGTGCCTTCGACGGCGATCACGTCACGCAGCTCCGAGACGGTTTCCGCCGCCTGGTCCACCGGCGTGCCGAGCGCGCGCGCCAGCACGCGCAGCGGCATCGGCGCGTCGGCGAGGGCGACGAACCGCGCGGCTTCCTGCGCCGCGGGCGGCAGCCGGTCGAGGCGCCAGGCCATGACGGCTGCGACGGAGAGGTTCGCGTCGCGGCCGGACCGGACGTCGCGCGCAGCCGCGTCGCGCGCCAACACCACGATGGCCAGCGGTACGCCGTCCGCCGCCGCGGCCAGCTCGGCGGCGACGTCCGGCCGTACGCCGGGGTAGACGCGCTGCACCAGCTTCAATGCGGTGGTCCCGCGCAGCGGCGACAAGGTGATCGTGTCGTGGGCCGGCCATTCCGGTGCATGCGGGCGGCGGTCGGCGAGAAGGAGCGCCGGTGCTTCATCCTGGCGCAGCGAGCGCAGAAGCGTGCTCCGCGACTGCTCGTCCAGCCATTGGACGTCGTCGATGACGACGAGCGTCGGGTCTTCGGCGCGCGCGTCCGCCAATCGCCGGCGAGTCGAGCCTGCCTCGCTTTGCGAGGCGGGCTCCGCGGTGACGAAGACCATGGTGCCCGCGTGCGCCGACGCCGCGCGGCGCAGCACGGCGGTCTTCCCGATGCCGGGCGCACCGACGACGCGCACGATCGCGGGACTGCTCCGCGCTCTCGCTTCGCGCAGGTATGCGTCGATCTCGCGCAACACCGCGTCGCGATCGAGGAGCCCGTACTCACCCGGATCAAGAGTCGCCATCGACAGTTCTGGTGATGTGCGTGTGCGGTGACCCGGGTTCCTCGCTAGGGTGGGGCTCCGTCGACCAGCTCGCGGAGCGATCGCGACGGGCGCGAGTCCACTTCACGCCGGAGAACCGAGGCGTAGCGGTGATACTCCAAGATCGCGGCCGTTCGATCGCCCGCCAACAGGAAGGCGCGGATCGCGATCTCCGCACCGCTTTCGTTCAGCGGGTCTGCGCGCATGAGATCGCTCGCATAGTCCACGGCGTCCTGATACGCGTTGCGCCGTAACGCGTCGCGGGCCAGTACTAGCGACATCTGTTCGCACAAGTCTCGGATGCGCGTTTCGCATTCGTCGAACCACGGCCACTCCAGCAAGAACGCGGGGCGGCCGTCGAGCATCCGCTGCCGAAGGCGCGAAAAGCGCTCGCGCTGCAAGTCGTCCAGCGCCTCGGCGACGAGCGCCGCATGGACCTCTTTTTCGATCTGCGGGAGTTCGAGGCAGACGTTCTCGCCGAGAAACCAGCGCTGCTCGGCGTAGCGGATGAACGAAGCGGACCCGATCCTCCGGCGGACCCGGTGCACGATGACCTTCAGCGCGAGAAGCCCGGCTTCGACGCTTTTGCCGGCGTAGAGGTCTTCCGCGAGCAGCTCGCGGGGGGCACCGGCCGGCCCGTGAAGCGCGAGCGCGAACACCAGCGCGAGCTCC
>DATHLL010000330.1:0-6792 GCA_035488195.1 Candidatus Elarobacter sp.
CGCGAAGCGCACGACGGTCTACCGGCAGGCAAATGCGATGGTGCACGACCAGGTGCCGGCGGTCTCGCTCGTCCACACGACGGTCCCGATCGTGCTGAAGTCGTCGCTGAAGGGATTCGTCCCGAGCCCGAACACCACGTATCACTTCATGCTGATCAAGCCCGGGAGCTGACGATGGCGAACGACGACGCGAGCGCGAGCTGCATCTTCTGCAAGATCGTGCGCAAGGAGATCCCGGCCGACGAGGTGCTGCGCGACGAGCACGTCGTCGCCTTCCGCGACCTCAACCCGCAAGCCCCGACGCACCTCCTCGTCATCCCGACCGAGCACGCCGCGCACCTGAGCGACTTCACCGCGAAAGCCGACGGCGAGCGCGCCGCGCGATTGCTGGCCGCCGCCTCGGAACTCGGCCGCCGCTTCGGCCCCAACGGCTACCGCGTCGTCATGAACGAGGGTCCGGACGCAGGCCAAACGGTCCACCACCTCCACGCCCACGTCCTCGCCGGCCGCCACCTAACCTGGCCCCCGGGCTAAGCCGTTTGACCGCGGGGCGTTCTCGTGGTATTCTCTCTCGTCGGGCCCGTAGGGTCACGAAGCGGCTTCGGCCGTGGCGGAGGGAGGTGTTCGAGTAGATGGAGATCAGAGTCGCACCGGGCGAGACGATCGAGAGCGCGCTGCGTCGCTTCAAGAAGGCGACCCAGAAGGCCGGGGTCCTCGCGGAGGCGCGGAAGCACGAGCACTACGAGAAGCCCAGCGTTCGCCGCAAGAAGAAGAGCGCCGCCGCCCGCAAGCGCCGGAGCTGAGCACCGCCCCGACCATTCGACGCGGCGCCCGTGACCATCACGGGCGCCGTTCGTCATGCCGGTTGGTCATCTGGCCAAAAGAGGAAGTTCCGGCGCGAAACAACGAGGAAGCGACAGGGCGGGTGCTCCCGCCTGAAACGCTGACCGAGGTGTTCTGATGCGTTCGTTCGTCCGTCATGCCGGCGTCTCTCTGATCGCGGCGTCGCTCGCCTTCATGGCGCTCCAGCCCGCAGTCTCCGAGGATCAGCCCGAGCCGAGCGCGGTGGTGCAGCCGGCCGCGGCGGCGAATCCGGCGCCGGCGACACCGAACGATCCCGGTCCGGCCGAAGCGGCGAGCGCCGTGCCCGACGCGCCCGGCGGCCCCGCGCCGGCGACCGAACCGGCCGATGCCTCGCCGGCCGTTGCCTCGCCGGCCGCTGCCTCGCCGGCCGCTTCCCCGCCGGCCGCTTCCCCGGCGGTCGCTACGGCGCCGGCCGAGCCCGCGGCGGCCGACCTCGCGCAGGCCGCGCCCACGTCGGCGGTCATCCAGGGAACCGTGAAGACGGCCTCAGGCACGCCCGTCGCCGGCGCGACCGTCAGGTTCAGCGGACCGGCGAGCGCCGGCGCGACCACCGATGCGAACGGCGCCTTCACCGTCACCGTGCCGCCCGGCATCTACCGGATCGACGTCACGCGCGGCGGCTACGTCGCGGCGGTCCTCAACGACTTCGCGGTCGTCGCCGGGACCACCGTGCCGGTGAGCGTGACGATGAACCAAGCCGATCTCAGCTCGCTGCAGACGATCGGACGCGTCTCGACCGTCAGCCGCGGCTCGGGGAGCGCGATCAACACGGGCACCGCGACATCCAGCTATCTCACCGGCCAGGCGTTCTCGGATCTCGGGAACCCGCAGATCAACGACGTGTTGCAGCATCTGCCGGACGTGACGATCCAGCACATGGGCAGCCAGCAGGACACCTCGATCATCGTCGGCGGCGTGCAGCCGTACGAGACGCAGGTTCTGATCGACGGCCACCCGCTCGCGCTCGGGCAGTACGGCGTTTGGGTGAGCCAGTACTTCCCCTCGTACCTGATCGGCGGCGTCGAGACGCAGTCCGGCCCCGGCAACACCACGCCGTTCGCGAACATCGCGGTCGGCGGCACGGTCAACCTGCTCACGCCGGCGTTCACGCGCAAACCGACCTACGAGATCACGACCGGCGTCGACAACTACGCGACGCAGTTCACGCACTTCATCGCGACCGGTGCGGCGGGCAAGCTGCAATACGTCGTCGGCGCGGGCACCGACGGCTACAACGGGCCGTACTATCAGACCAAGCAATGCGACGTGACGCCGGGTGCCGCGCCGAACACCGGGACGATCCAGTTCTGCGGCGACGCGAGCGGATCGTTCTTCAGCAAGGGCGAGCTGGTGAAGCTGCGCTACGATCTCTCGCCGGTGAGTTCGCTCGAAGCGGGCTTCGTCGGAGCTTGGGGCGGCTACAGCCCCCAAGGCACCGCATGGGGCACCTCGCTCGGGCCGCTCACGATCGTCCCGTGCTCCGGGCTGTGCACGAACCCGAACTACGCGTACCTGGTCGGGCGGAACGTCAACTCGCTGGGCTGGTATCCCGGCTCGTACATCTACAACAACCAGACGCTCTTCGACGCGCAGTTCCGCACCTCGATCGGAAAAGATACGTTGCTCGTGCGGCCGTACGTCGGCAACATCGAGCCCGAGATCATCATCGGCACCGGCGAGATCTTCTATCCCGCCGGCTACTCGCCGGTGAACCAGCCGAACGATCCCGGTTTTCAAACCGCGTGCGCCAACGCATTCGGCAGCACGACGAACCCGAGCGGCGGGACGACGGTCGTGAACGGTCAGACCGCGTGCTACGACAGCGCGTACTCGACGTTCGAGCTGGACAAGCTGTACGGAACGACGGTCTCGTACCTGCACCCGATCGGCGACAGTTTGCTCGATCTGACCTACGATTTTCACGGGCAGAGCACGTTCGCGTACATCAACAACCCGCAAGGTGTCTCGGTCCCGTTCTCGACCG
Organism: Candidatus Elarobacter sp.; assembly: GCA_035488195.1. Taxonomy (GTDB): domain Bacteria; phylum Vulcanimicrobiota; class Vulcanimicrobiia; order Vulcanimicrobiales; family Vulcanimicrobiaceae; genus Vulcanimicrobium. Next base: position 2,849 of record DATHLL010000330.1, read on the forward strand.
ACCGCTACTCGACGCTCTCGCTGACCGGCGACCTGCATCTCGTTCGCAACCTCGGCATCGAGGCCGGGCTGTACGACACGCGCTACACGGTCGTCGGCGTGAAGCCGGCCTCGCTGACCGACGCGACGCTGGTGGGCTTCGCGCGCACGATCACCCGCTTCGACCCGCACCTCGCGCTGACGCTGCGGCCGTCGACCGACGTCTCGTACCGTGCGTCGTGGGGCACCTCGACGACGTTCCCGTACGTCGGACAGCTCAGCGGTCTGGCGACGTACGAGCAGCCCGCACAGTCGCTCGGCGTCTACGCGCTCGGCGGATCGCTGACCGAGAAGAACGCCAACCTCAAACCGGAGGTCGCGATCGCGTACGGCCTGGGCGTCGACAAACGGTTCCGCAACGGCTCCGTCCTGAGCCTCGACCTGCAGCAATCGGTGATCCACGACGTGTTCGAGGAGCTCACGACGTCGATTCCGGCGAACGGCGGGCTCGAGGGGATCTTCTCGCCGATCAACGCCGCGAAGCTCAGCACGCAGCTCGCGACGGTGAAATACCGCTACGCGCCGCGCACCGGCTTCGGATTCGACCTGACGGCCGCCGCGGAGCGCTCGATCGTCCAAGGCCTGCCGCCGAGCTTGTACACCGCCGGGACCGCCGGATTCCCGGTCAACAACGTGCAGATCTGCGGCAACGGCGTCGCGGCTCCCGGCATCCCGACGTGCCTGCCGTACCTCAAAGCCTACGGCCGGCTCACCTACGCGTGGCGCGACGGAACGTTCGCGTCGCTCGGCGCGGACTTCGAGGGGAAGAACAACGCGTACTTCCAGCGGCCGTTCACGCAGGTCGATCTCACGCTGCGCCGTCCGGTGACGAAGACGCTCGAGGTGCAGATCGGCGTCCAGAACCTGCTCAACACCAACAACTTCGGGACGTATCTGCCGACGCCCGGCGCCGGGACGCCGATCGTCGCCGGCTCGGTCGACGCGGCGGGGAACGAGATCCAGACCTCGTTCATCCCGAGCCGCATCCCGGCGTCACCGCGCATCATCCGGGCGCAGGTACGGTTCCACACCGGCCGATAACCAAGACGCGGTGAGTATCAAAGACCGGATCACCGCGGACCTCAAAGAGGCGATGAAGGCGCGCGACCAAGTGCGCCTCGACACCCTGCGCAGCGCCATCTCCGCCTTCACCTACAAGCGCAAGGACTCGACCGACGACCTCACCGAGGCGGATCAGCTCGCGATCGTGCAGCGGCTCGTCAAGCAGCGCTCCGACTCGATCGAGCAGTTCCGCAACGCCGGCCGCACCGAGCTCGCCGACAAGGAGAGCCGCGAGCGCGAGATCCTCCAGCAGTACCTGCCCGCCCAGAAGACCCCCGACGAGATCCGGGCCGTCGTCCGGGCGGCGATCGAGGCGCTCCCGGCCGAAGGCCGCAACCAGGGCGCGCTCATGAAGGCCGTGCTGCCGCAGCTCAAGGGGCTCGCCGACGGGAACGCCGTCCGGCAGATCGTCGGCGAGGAGCTCGCCAAGGCGTAACCTCCCCGTCGCGCCGCGGTACCCTCACGTGTGATCGCTCGCCGTCTCGTCGCCCTGGTCTGTCTCCTCGCCGGGAGCCTCTCGGCGTGGGCCCAGGGCGCGGCGGCCGCGCCGGCCGGCGGCGAGGTCGTCGTCATCCCGATCCACGAGGTCGTCGACGAAGGGATGGCCCATCTCGTGACGCGCGCCGTCGCGGACGCGAAAGAGCGTCACGCCCGCGCGATCGTCCTCGAGATCAACACGCCGGGCGGGCTGGTCGACGCGGGCAAGGAGATCAGCGACGCGCTTCGCGACAGCGGCGGGATCCCGGTCGACGCCTACGTCCGCCGCGGCCTCTCCGCCGGCGCGCTGATCTCGCTCTCGGCCCCGCGGATCGTCATGCAGCAGGGCGGCTCGATCGGCGCCGCCGAGCCGATCCCGCACGACCCGAAGTTCATCTCGGCGTTCCGCGCGGAGTTCGAGTCGCTCGCGAAGCTCTACCACCGCGACGCGCACCTCGCCGGCGCGATGGTCGACCCGAGCGTCGACGCGCCGAAGTACAAGCCGCCGCAGGGGATCCTCACGCTGACCGCCGACCAGGCGCGCGAGACCGGCTTCTCCGAGGCGACGGTCGACACGTTCGGCGACGGCCTCGAGCACTTCGGCCTCGCCGGCGCGCCGCGAACGACCGCCGAGTACACGTGGGCCGAGCGCGTCGCGCGCTTCGCGACGAACCCGACGATCAGCGGGCTGCTGATCTCGCTCGGGTTCCTCGGGCTCCTCGTCGAGCTCCAGACGCTCCACGGGATCGCCGGCGCGCTCGGTGCCGCCGCGCTCGCGCTCTTCTTCGGAACGCACATCTACGCCGGGTTCTCCAACGGGCTGATCGTCGCGCTCGCGATCGTCGGCCTGCTGCTGATCCTCTTCGAGCTGCACGTTCTCCCGGGACACGGGGTGGCCGGATCGGTCGGCTCGGTCATGCTGCTCGCGGCGGTGGTGCTCGCGTTCGGCGTCCCGTTCTTCATCAGCGCGCTGCAGGCGCTCGCGCTCGCGATCGTCCTCTCCGTCGTCGTCTTCGTGGCGCTCCAGCGCGTGCTCCCGGAGAACGCCTTCGTGAAGCGGCTGATGTTCGCCGGAACCCAAGGGCCCGACTACGTCGCGAGCGCCGACCACCGCGCGCTCCTCGGCCAGAGCGGGACCGCGGTCTCGTTCCTCCGCCCCGCCGGCGTCGCGACGTTCGGCGAGACGCGGGTCGACGTCCTCACGGAGGGGGAGTTCGTCCCCGCCGGAACACCCGTCCGAGTCACTCGCGTCGAAGGCGCGCGGATCTTCGTGCGTCCCGAAACGCCGGCGTAGGAGCGCTTCATGGGAGCCTTCATCCTCATCGTGATCGTCATCGCGCTGCTGATCGGCATCGCGCTGTTCCTGTACTACTTCCCGCTGGGTCTGTGGATCCGGACGGTCGCCGCCGGCGTCCCGCTCTCGATCCTCTCGCTGATCCGGATGCGGATCATCGGCGTCCCGGCCGGGCTGCTGGTCGCGAACCTCGTGCGCGCGCGCAAAGCCGGTCTGCCGCTGACGGTCGACCAGCTCCAGTCGCACATCCTCGCCGGCGGCAACATCGACAAGGTGACGCTCGCGATGATCGCCGCGCAGCGCGCGCAGATCCCGCTCGAGTGGCAGCGCGCCGCCGCGATCGACCTCGCCGGGCGAGACGTGCTCGACGCGCTGCAGACCTCGGTCAACCCGAAGGTGATCGAGACGCCGCTCTTCCAGGGCGTCGCGCAGAACGGGATCCAGCTCAACGTCAAAGCGCGGATCACCGTCCGCTCGAACCTCGACCGCTACGTCGGCGGCGCCGGCGAGCCGACGATCGTCGCGCGCGTCGGCGAGGGCGTCGTCAGCGCGGTCGGCGCGGCCGTCGACCACAAGGAAGTCCTCGAGTTCCCCGATCGCATCTCGAAGGCGGTCCTCGCGAAGGGCCTCGACGCCGGAACGGCGTTCGAGATCGTCTCGATCGACATCGCCGACGTCGACGTCGGGCGGAACATCGGCGCCGACCTGCAGACCTCGCAGGCCGAAGCCGACCGGAAGATCGCGCAGGCGAAGGCGGCCGAACGGCAGTACGCCGCGCTCGCCGCCGAGCAAGAGATGAAGGCGCAGACGCAGCAGATGCGCGCGAAGGTCGTCGAAGCCGAGGCGCTGATCCCGCAGGCGATCGCCGAGGCGTTCCGCAGCGGCAACCTCGGCGTGATGGACTACTACCGCCTCAACAACATCAAGGCGGACACCGAGATGCGCAGCTCGATCGGGCAGAGCGTCGGCGAAGGCGGCACGCCGCCGCAGCCGCCGGCCGGGCCGAATCCGACGGCGTAAGCGGTGCTCGCCTTCGACGTACCGGGCAGCCTCGTCGGGCTGTTCATCATGGC
>DATHLL010000331.1:0-3367 GCA_035488195.1 Candidatus Elarobacter sp.
CGCTGCTCGCGCGGCGGCACCGCGTCGTCGCCTTCGACCTGATCGGCTGCGGGCTCTCCGAGAAGCCGCGCATCGCGTACGCGACGGAGCTGTTCGTCCAGCAGATCGTCGACGCGCTCGAAGCGTTCGGCGGCGAGGAGCGCGTCGGGCTGATCGCCTCGTCGCTCGGCGCGGCGTTCGCGATCCGCGCCGCGGCGCGCGCGGGCCGGCGCGTCGAGCGGCTCGCGGCGATCGCGCCGGCCGGGCTCGGCGGGACGCTCGACAAAGGGCCGAGCGGCCGCGGCGCGCTGATGACCGCGCTGTTCCGCTCGCCGCTGGTCGGCGAGGCGGCGTTCAACGCGCTCGCCTCGCGCGCGTCGATCCGCTGGTTCCTCCAGCACCGCGTCTACGGCGACCCCGCGCGCGTCACGCCCGAGATCGTCGACCACTACTACGCGGTGACGCACCAGCCGGGTGCGCGCTACGTCCCGGCGGCGTTCGTCGGCGGCGCGCTCGACTGCGACGTGGCGAGCGATCTCCCGTTCCTCGAGATCCCGCTGCAGATTCTGTGGGGCGAGAAGGCACCGTCGCCCGCGCCGCGCGGGAACGCCGACGAGTTCGTCCGCCTCGCGCGCGACGCGCGGCTGGCGACTTTCGCGGAAAGCGGTCTGCTGCCGCACGAGGAGGAGCCCGAGGCGGTCGCCGCGGCGCTCGAGCCGTTCCTCGACGTCGTGAAGACGTGATCCTCGCGGCGGGGCAGCGAGGCGCGTTGACGCGTCAACGGCGTTGACGATCGGTTAGATTTCGACGAGGCCGCTTGCCAGCTTGCGGCCGTTGCTCTACGCTCTGGGAAGCTCGCTCGGGGTGAGGCGGCAGACCCGTACACCGTCGCTCTTTTTGAGGGAACGTCTTCGTGATTTTTCACCAGCACCCGATCGAGGTGTTGCGCTCGACGCTCGGCCCGCCGGTTCGGACGTTCACCTATCAGGGGAGCGGGATCCCGAACTGCGAGGATCACGTCTGGCGCTGCGGCTGCGCGGCGCGCGAAAAATCCGGACTGTGCGACCTCACGCCCTGCGGGCGCCACGCCGAGCTCAACCGCGACGCGTTCCTGAAAGCCGCCTGGGCCGTCCGCCGCTGACGCGCCCGTCGCACCCGTAGCCCGGTTCCGCGCCGGCGTTCACGGCGCGGGGTGATTGCCGTTCGACCAGCGCGCCCCCGCGCGCAGGCCGGCGTCCGGGTCGGGCGGCGCGGCGTTCGCGCACGAGCCGGCGCCGTCGTGACACTCGTAGCGGACGTGGATCAGCGTCCCGCCCGCGGGCCACGGCCCGGCCGGCGGGGCCGGTGACGCGCCACTCAGCGGGGCCGGTGACGCACCGCTGAGCGTGTCGCCGGCGAGGTCGCCTTCGTGCGCCGGCGCGGCGAGCGCGTCGGAGGTCGCCGGATCGGCGGCGCTCGCGTCCTTGCGTCCCGCGACGGCGCTGTACGGCGGATCGCCGAACAGGCGCAGCGTCACGTACTGTTCGCGCTGTGCGAGCGTCGCGTTCCCGCTCGGATCGAGAATCCGCACGACCACCCGCAACGACATCCGCGACTCCGCGACGAAGGCGTTGCACTGCAGCCAGCCGATCGCATCCGGGGTGCCGTTGGAGGTCGTCGAGCCGCTCGCGCCGGACGCGGCGCCGCCGGTGCTCGTCTGCGGACACGACGGTGCTGCAATCGTCGTCGGATAGACGTCGTAGGCCAGCGTGAAGCGCGTGGCGAGCGAGGCCGTTTCCGCGGGATAGGTGCGTTCGAGCGGGTTCGGGAGCGCGGCGACCGCGTTCGCGTAGCGGTCGGTCGTGCCGTCGGGCGGCGATGACTGCGCGATCGCCGCTTGCAGGCGGTTCTGGTAGTCGGCGACGGCGTCGTGCATCGCCGTCTCGATCGCGTGATCCGCGGCCGCGTGCGAGCCGGCGCGCCCGAACGCGGACGCCGCGTCGAGCACGACCGTCGCGAACAGCCCGATCGCGACCACCAGCCAGAGCGTCGTGCCGAGCATCGCTACATCCGCGACGGCGTCGCGACGTCGTGGTGAACGACCTGCGCCGGCGGATAGACCGACGGCGGCAGCGTCTCCGCGAGCGTGACGGTCGCGGCGTTCGCGCCCGCGATCGAACCGTCGGCGGCGACGGCGCACGGATTGCGCGGATACGTCACGACCACGGTGAGACGTTCGTTCGGCGCGTCGTACGTCACCGCGACCGGCATCCGCACGAGACGCGGCGCGACGTCGCCGCACGGTGCGGTCGAACGCATCTCTGCGCCCGCAACGTACTCGCTGCGCCCGGGGACGAGCGCCCACGAACGGTCGCCGATCAGCGCGGTTCCGTCCTGGGTCGGAGACGAGGCGTATGCGACCGCCGCGCGCGCTCGCACGAGCGCGTTCTCGCCCGCGTTCAGCGCTGCGTCACGCATCGGGCCCGGCGTCGCGTTGCGCGCGAGCGCGGCGAAGACTCCGAGCGTCGCGGCGCTCGCCATCGCCAGCATCCCGACACACAGCACCAGCTCGATGAGCGTGAATCCACGCTCCGCGCGACGACCGCGCTCCGTGATTCGGCCGCGCTCGCGGGGTTCAGCCATTCGCGTAGAAGCCGCCGGCCGCGGCGCCTTGCTGCTGGACGGCGTCGCAGCGCTGCTGCTCGGCGGCGACCGGCGCGGCTTCACCGTGCGCGAGATATGGCCCAAGATCGGCGAGCCATGCGGACGGCGATTCGTTGCGCACGTCCCACGGCGCAAAGCTGCCCGCCTGCGAGCCGTCCGCGGCGGGACGGTCAGGCGGGAAGGCGGCGTAGTCGCGCGCGACGTCCCAGTTCGAGACGGCGTACGGTTTGGCGAGCGTGTCGGTCCCGCCGTCGGACGCGCGCGTCCCGGTGTACGTGAAGACGAACGTGCCCGCGATGAACCAGCCGCCGGGAAAGGTCAGCGAACCGTCGGGGTTCGTCGTGTAGTCGCTCCAGCGCACGAAGGTGCTCCAGCCGGGCTGCCACGTCAGCGCGCAGCTCGTCAGCGTCTTCGGTCCCGCGGCGTCGTGGCCGACGTCGCAGCGCTCGGTGCACGTGTAGCGCAGCACCTCGGTGTAGCCGCTCGGAAACGTCCCGGGCAGCAGATCGAGCACGCGCGATCCGGCGCCCGTCGCGACGCGCAGCTCGATCACCGTGTTGCCGCCCTGCACCGGCGCACCACTCGCGTCCGTCACGCCGAGCGCGACCGGCGCGACGGCCGGCACGCTCGCCGCAACGAACGGCGAGTCCGCCGCGCCGAGATACGGATCGGCATGCGCGACGAGCGCGTTCGCGGCGATGCTCGTCACCGCGACGACGCCGCGCAGATCCGACAGCGCGATCTC
>DATHLL010000332.1:0-4000 GCA_035488195.1 Candidatus Elarobacter sp.
GACCTGCCGCAGGTCATGAAGTCCCCCACCCCATCTCACTGACCGTCTGACCGATGCCGCGCCGCAGCGTTCCTCGGAAGAAGGGCGGCGAGAGCGAATCGCTGATGGAGTGGTTCGTGAAGGACCGGATGCGGCCCGATCCGCGAATCGACGCCGACGTCACGCGTTCGTGCACCTCGAAACAGCAGTACGCCGACGAGATGGACGCGCACGCGCACGCGCTGATGAACGGGATGGGCGACGTGCTGTTCTCGTACGAGTGCCGCTACTGCGGCTTCTGGCACCTCACGCGGCGCCCGAACTGACCGCTCACGACGCGGAGGCCTCGCGGCGGTACGCGCCGATCGCTTCGAGCACCGGGCGGTCGTCGTAGCGGAAGAGATACGAATCGCGCGCCGCTTCGTGGCGGTACGGCGTCCACGACGGGATGCAGAACGTGTCGCCCTTCTCCCAGTCGAGCCGCGCCGTGCCGGCGATCGTCGAGCCGCGCCCGCGCACGACGTGGTAGACGATCCCCGCCGTCTCGCGGCAGGTCGGCGACGAACCGCCCTTCGCGATTCGCTCGGCCGCCGCGCCGATCACGCGCGAGAGCGCGCCGCCGGTCTGCTTGTGCACGTACTCCGCGTACGAGTACGGACCGTCCTCCGCTTCGAGCCGCGCCTGCATGTCGTCCCACGGATACCGCAGATGCGAGTCGGCCGGCGCCGGCTCCGAGGGAAAGCGCTCGTCGGCGTACGGCTGCGCGAAGCTAGCCGGAAAGAACTGGTAGAGCGGAAGATCGAGACCGTCGAGCCACACCATCGGCCCCTCGCCCTCGTGCCCGTGATCGTGGTACTCCCACGACGGCGTGAGGATCAGGTCGCCGCGCCGCATCGTGACCTTCTCGCCGCCGACCGCGGTGTACGCGGCGTCGCCTTCGACGACGAAGCGCAGCGCGAACGCGACGTGCCGGTGTGCGCGCGCGACCTCGCCGGGCAGGATCAGGTGCAAGCCCGCGTACAGCGTGTCGGTGGTGTGCGGCGGCTCGAGCGCGGGGTTGATCAGCATGAGAACGCGACGCTCCGCGTCCTTCGTTTCGACCAGGTTGCCCGAGCGTTCGAGGAGCGGCCGCATCGTTGCATAGCGCCAGACGTGCGGGACCGCTTTCGGCCGCGGGCGCGGCGGAACGAGCGCGTCCATCATCGTCCAGAGCGGCTGCGCGTTCTGCGCGGCCGCCTCCGCGAACAGGCGGTCGAGCGAGTCCGTCGCCTCGATCATCGGGCTCCTTTCGCGGGACGGGGAGCGGGGTGATTCCGCCCGGCCGGGAAGGTCCCCCGCGCACCCAGCATTCCCGAACGCGGAGGTACCTTGCGCTTCGTCCTTTACAGCACCCCGGCGTCGGCCGCCCGGGCCGGAATCCTCGACGGCGAGACGATCCGCCCGCTGCGCGCCGCCGCCTCGCTCGACGCGCTGATCGCGCTCGACCCGGCGGCCCGCACCGCGGCGCTCGCGGATCTCGGCGATCCGGTGCCGCTCGCCGAGGCGCGGCTGCACGCGCCGCTGCGCCCGCACAAGAACGTCTTCTGCGTCGGCCGCAACTACCTCGCGCACGCCGAGGAAGGCGCGCGGGTGCGCGGCGAGGAGCTGAAGCTGCCTTCGGTGCCGACGTTCTTCTCGAAGGCGCCGACCGCGATCGCCGATCCGGACGCGACGCTGCACCTCGACGGCGCGGTCTCGCAGAAGTACGACTGGGAGGCGGAGCTGGGCGTCGTAATCGGGACGCGCTGCAAGAACGTCGCCGAGAGCGACGCGCTGAAGGTGATCTTCGGCTACACCTGCGTGAACGACGTCAGCGCGCGCGACGTGCAGAACGCGACGACGCAGTGGTTCAAGGGCAAGACGCTCGACGACACCTGCCCGCTCGGCCCGTGGATCGTCAGCGCCGACGAGATCCCCGACCCGCAGGCGCTCGACGTCTCGCTGCGCGTGAACGGCGAGACGAAGCAGCACGCGAGCACCTCGGTGATGATCTTCTCGGTCGCGCGGATCATCGCGGAGCTCTCGAAGGGCTGCACGCTCGAGCCGGGCGACGTCATCGCGACCGGGACGCCGGAAGGCGTCGGGTTCGCGCGCAACCCGCCCGAGTTCCTGAAGGACGGCGACGTGATGGAGATCGAGATCTCCAAGGTGGGCGTGCTGCGCAACACGGTCGCGATCGCGGTCGCGGCCGGCGCGACGGCGTGAGCGAGCGCCGCACCGCGGCGCCGTCGCGCGCACGATTCCTCGGTGCCGCGGCGAGCGCCGCCGTCGCGGGCGTTCTCCCGGCGGCCGCTGCGGCACAGACGCGCCGGCTCACGATCGGCTACGTCCCCTCGACGCTGTTCGCGCCGGTCTTCGTCGCGGTCGAGAAGGGCTACGTGCGCGACGCCGGATTCGACGTAACGATGTCGCCGATCACCGCCGGCGCCGACTCGATGAGCCTGGTCGCGCAGAGCCAGATCGACGTCGCGGCGGCGGCGCTCTCGGCGGCGTTCTACAACGCGGTGAACCGCGGGCTCGAGGTGAAGTTCGTCGCGGCGACCGGCTACCAGCCGCGGCACGGGCGCCCCTCGGCGCTGCTGATCCGCCAGGACCTGTACGACGCCGGTCTGCGCGTCGCCGGGCTCAAGGGGAAGAAGATCGGCTGGATCGGGAACGCCGGCGCGGCGTCGGCGTACTACGTCGCGCGCATCCTGCGCGGCGCGAACCTGCGGCTCACCGACATCGAGTCGCTGAACGTGCCGAACCCCGAGCAGCAGAGCGCGCTCGAGCACAAGGCGATCGACGCGCTCTTCACCTCGGCGCCGTTCAGCGAGGAGTTCCAGCAGAAGCGCCTGGCTACGATCGTCGGCTCGCCGCCGCCCGGGATCGCCGGCTCGGGGATCTTCTTCGGCCCCTCGCTGCTGCACGACCGCGGCACCGCAAGCGCGGTGATGAGCGCGTTCCGCCGCGCGGCCGCGGAGATCGCCGGCAACGGCTTCTACGCGCCCGTGAACCTGGAGACGTACGCGAAGTACACGCGCCAGCCCGTCGACCAGATCAAAGCCGCCCCGCGGTACGACTTCAAGCCCGATCTGCGCATCGACCAAGGAACGCTCGAAGACATGCAGCGCGAATTCCTCGCCGACCACATCCTCACGTACGCGCCGCCGCTCAACGAAGTGCGGCTCGTGGCACGCTTCTGACGACGCTTGACCGCTCCATGCCTTGTGAGATATATTACTCACATGGCATGGGCGGTCGCGGTGTCGCCTGAGTTCGAACGCTGCGCATCTTGCTCGACGAAAGAGCACGAAACGATGAAGCCGTTCGACGATCTTCCGACGAAAATCACGCCCGCCGCGAGGCAGCGGATCCGCGCGCGCGCGAAGCAGGCTGCCCGCGAGATGGGACTCGACGAATTGCGGCGCGCACGGCGCATGTCTCAAGAGGCGCTGGCCGAAACGATGCGGACCACGCAGGCCCACATCTCGCGGCTCGAGCGGCGTGCCGATATCTACATCAGCACGCTTCGGCGTTACGTCGAAGCGCTCGGAGGCGAGCTGCGCATCGTCGCGACGTTCGGAAAAGCACCGGCGGGCGAGCTCGAGATCGAGCGATTCGCCGACATCGCGGCCGGGCAGCAGACCGGCGATCGGCCTGTGGAGCCGCGCGTCCTGGTCTCCTATCTGCCGATGGCAGCGCTGAAACCGGCTTCTCCGGCCCGGGCGAAGCGTGCACGAAAGCCGAAAGGCAAGCAATGATGCAAAGGACGATCAAGCTCCTCGCGGGAGGTGGGTTGATCGGCGTCGGCGCTGCGGCGCTCGTTGCGCCGAGGACGATGGCGACGGTGTTCGGGATGCCTACGGACGATCCGACCGCGCTCGCGTACGCACGCGCCGCGTGCTTGCGCGATGCGGTTATCGGCGGGATCGTGTTGACGACGCCGGACCAGCCCGAAGCGCTGAAGCGCTGCGTCATGTGGGCGGCGGCGATCGGGCTG
>DATHLL010000333.1:0-3156 GCA_035488195.1 Candidatus Elarobacter sp.
CGAGCCGCTCGAACTCCGCGACGTCGAGCTCGACCTGCGCCTCCGGATTCCAGCGCACGCCGGCGGCGGTCGTCAGCAGCCACGGCCGTCCCGGCGGCGCGGGCGGCAGATACCGCTGCACGTAGTTTAGATGGCGCCGGAGGTTCGCGCGCGCCTCGTCGTCCGCGTGGTCGGGCCAGAGCGCGCTCGCGAGCGTCCGGCGCGGAATCGGCGCGGTCCGGTTCAGCAGCAGATAGGCCAGCAGCGGAACGACTTTCGGCCGTGCCGCGCCGGAGACCGGGACGCCGCCGAGCGCGATGCGGGGGCGCCCGAAAAGCCGGACGCGCAGCATGGGACCGCCTTCGGGTCAGCGCGCGTAAGGCCCCTTCCCTTGCCACAGCAGACCCTCGGCCTGGCGGCGCGCGAGCAGGCCCGCGTGGACGGCGGGATCGCCGGGGTTCGAGTACAGCAGCAGCGCGTTCGGCACGTCGGCGAACCGCCGGTCGCGCAGCGCGGCGCTGATCGTCTCGAAACCGCTCGCGCCGTAGAACCCCGCGCCGAGGTTGTACGCGAACGAGATCAGCGCGGCGCGCTGGTTGCCGTTCAGCACGTCCCAGACCGGGATCGACGCGGCGATCGTCTTGGTGAAGCTGGTGAGGTCGGCGACGAAGTACGCGTCGGCCTGGGCTTGCGAGATCGTGTCGCCCGCGCGCACCGGCTGCCCGTTCGGATAGCGCGTCGTGCCGTAGCCGATCGTCCAGACGCCGACGCCGTCGTCGTACGCGGTCAGCCGCAGTCCCTCGTAGTGCTTCACGATCGCGACCGCTTGCGGCGGGACCGCACCGCCGCCGCCGGCCGTCGCCGCGTCGAGCGCTTTCTGCAGCGAGGCGATCGACGCGGGGCCGACCTGATCCGGGTCCTTGCTCCCGATCGCGTCCTTGAACGACGCGAACGCCGCGCGCGTGTTCGCGCCGAGGATTCCGTCCGCGGCGCCGGCCGCGTAGCCGAGCGCGTTCAGCGCCGTCTGGAGCTCGCGGAGCTGCGCGGCCGTGAGGCGCTCGAGCGGCACGGCGCCGGAGATCATCGGCAATTGAACGAGCTTCATGGTCGCACGTGTCCCTCGGTGACGGGAGAGACCGGTTCGTCGCGGCGGTGGCCGCCTCCTCACCGGCGAAGCGGGGGCTCGTGCGATCGGCAGCGGCGGTCGTGGTCGTCGGCGGCGGCGTGATCGGCGCGTCGGTCGCGTATCATCTCGCCGCCCGCGGCGAGCGCGACGTCGTCGTGCTCGACCGTGGTGCGCGGCCGGGCGAAGGGAGCACGGGCCGCGCGACCGGCGGCTTCCGCGTGCAGTTCGCGAGCGCGACCGACGTGCGGCTCTCGCTGCTGGCGCGCGCGAAGCTGCGCCGGTTTGGCGAGGAGACCGGCGGCGACTGCGGGTTCGTGCCGGCCGGCTATCTGTGGGTCGCGGAGCGTGACGACGAGCTCGCCGCGCTGCGCGACGCGCTCGCGGTGCAGCGCGCGAACGGCGTCGACGACGCGGTGGAGCTCGCGCCCGACGAGACGTTCGCGCGCAATCCCGCGCTCCGGCGCGAGCGCGTCGCGGGCGCGACGTACTGCGCGAGCGACGGCTTCATCCGGCCGCTGGGAATCCTCGAGGGCTATCGCGGCGCGGCAGAACGTCTCGGCGTGCGGTTCGCGTGGGACGCCGAGGTCGCCGGCGTCCGTCTCGCGCGCGACGGCCGGATCGCGAGCGTGCGCACCGCGCGCGGCGAGATCGCGTCGGGCTGCGTGGTGAACGCCGCAGGCGCGTGGGCCGGCGCGGTCGCGCGGATGGCGGGCGTCGCGCTGCCGGTGACGCCGCTGCGCCGACAAGTCGCGGTCACCGTCCCGACCGATGCGCTTCCAGCGCGGATGCCGATGACGATCTACGCCGGCGACGGATTCCATCTGCGCGTGCGCGACGGCCGCGTGCTGCTGCTGTTGCCGAGCGCCGGCGCGCCGGATCCGTTCGACGTCTCCGTCGACGCCGCGTGGCTCGACGCCGTCTCGCGCGTCGCGCACGAACGCACCCCCGCGTTGCGCGACGTCGCGATCGACCGCGCCGCGTGCTGGGCCGGCTTGTACGAGATGTCGCCGGACGGTCGCGCGATCGTCGGCGTCGCGCCCGGCGTCCCCAATCTCGTCCTCGCGAACGGCGCGTCGGGACACGGCGTGATGCACGCGCCCGCGTTCGGTCAGCTCGTCGCCGAGCTGGTGCTCGACGGCGCCGCGACGTCGCTCGACATCGCGGCGCTCTCGCCCGAGCGCTTCGCGCGCACCGGAGCGCACGCGAAACGCGAGCTGCTGTAGCGGCGGTCAGCCCAGGCCGAGCGCGGCCGGAACGGACGCAATCGATGGTACGGTTCGCGTGCGCGGTGGAAATTCCGCGGGTCCGAACGCTCCGGTGCAGACGCCGATGAAACCTGTACCGGCCGTAGCCGCCGCCTCCGCGTCGTCCGGCCGGTCGGCGACGTACACGAGTTCGCCAAGGCCGTCGAACCTCGCCCGTGCCGTACGCAGCGCCGAGGCTTTGTCATGCGAGCCGGCGACGACGCCGTCCGTGATGTACGCTGCGAGGCATAGTCGCTCCAGCGCGCGCTCGATCCGCCCTCTCGCGGCCGTCGAGATAATCGCCGTCGTCATGTGCGCCGTCGTGAGTGAGCGAAGAGCCACGGCCGCACCCTTGATGGCGACGATGCCGTCGACCTCGTGTGCATCGCGTGCGCGGAGATACGCGGTCTCAAAGACGTGGTACACGGCGGAACTCGAAGGGGCGAGCATCGCAAACTGATCGCGGAGCGGAATCCCTATCAGCCGCTTCAGCGCGGCCGGCTCCGGCGGCGAAACGCCGATCGCCGCCAGCCCGGCATGGAGCCCGGCGAAGAGGCAGACGGATGCGTCGACGAGCGTGTAGTCGAAGTCGAGCAGCACCACGTACCGCCCGAGTCTCTGCCGTGCGGTCATTCGACGTGCAGCATGATGTCTTGTGAGCCCTGAGCGCGTCGCTGTACGATCGACAGCAAGCTCACGGCGAGGGCCGGGATCAAGAACCACCCGAACAACCGCTCCGACGTCACCAAGAGCTGCTGCAGCCAGGTGTTGACGCGCGGCTCGTCAATGCCGAGCTTGAACGGGCTG
>DATHLL010000334.1:0-4279 GCA_035488195.1 Candidatus Elarobacter sp.
CGCGCCGGTCGCGGTCGCCGCCGCGCCCGCCGCCGCCGCCGCGCCCGCCGAGGCGAAGACCGATTTCGACGTCATCCTCGAAGAGGCGGGCGCCGAGAAGATCAAGGTCATCAAGGCCGTTCGCGAAGTCACCTCGCTCGGGCTCACCGAGGCGAAAGCGTTCGTCGAGAGCGCGCCCAAGCCGGTCAAGGAAGGCATCCCGCGCGACGAAGCCGACGCGATCGCGAAGAAGCTCCAGGAAGCCGGCGCGAAAGTCACCGTCAAGTAAGACCGCCACGGCGATCTGCGAAGAGCCCGCGCTTCACGGCGCGGGCTTTTTCATGCGCCGTGCGCGTCTGTCAGGTACGTTTGAGCGATTCGATCTCGTCGAGCGTTTTCGGCCAGTCGGCGCCGAGGAGGCGCGAGAGGCTGCGGTCGGCGAGGAGTTTGCCGCCGGTCTGGCACGACGGGCAATAGTTCGTCTCGTTGTCGGCGTAGCGGATGCGTTGGATCGGCGAGCCGCAGGTGGGGCAGGGTTGGCCGTAGCGGCCGTGCACGGCCATGTCGGCGCGGAATGCGGTGACGTTTTCGGGGAACGCGGCGTCGGCTTCGGCGGCGAGGCGGTCGGTCCAGAGCCGTAGCGTGTCGCGCGTCGCGGTGAAGAGGCGGCTCCACTCGGCTTCGTCGAGGGCGCGTGTCAGCTTGACCGGCGAGAGGCGTGCGGCGTGGAGGATCTCGTCGGAGTAGGCGTTGCCGATGCCGCTCAGGATGCGCGGATCGGTCAGCGCGCGCTTGAGCGTGCGGTTCTCGGTGGTGAGCGCGGCGCGGAACGCGTCGATGTCGCTCGCGAAGACGTCGATGCCGCCCGGGTCGAGTGCGTGCAGTTGCGCTTCGCCGCGCACGAGGTGCAGCGACGCGCGGCGTTTCGAGCCGGCTTCGGTGAGGACGAGCGTGCCGTCGGGGAAGTCGAACGCGGCAAGCGCGTTGCGGCCGGCGAGCTTCGCGTCCGGCGGGCGCCAGTGCAGGCGGCCGGCGATCATGAGGTGGATCACCAGCCACAGGTCGTCGTCGAGTCCGATCGCGATGCGTTTGCCGATGCGGCGCAGCTCGCGGACGGTGCGGCCTTCGGCCGCCGCGAGCGGCGGGTCGGCGGTGCGCACGAGGAACGGGTTTCCGAGGCGCACGCGGCGCAGCGTGCGGCCGATGATGCGCGCTTCCAGCGCGTGGATGTAGGCCGCGACGTCGGGCAGCTCGGGCATCAGCGCGTGCGCGTGATGCTGATGATCCGGATCGGCGGGGTGAGCGACTCGCCGGCGGCGTTCGCGGTGTGGATCTTGCGCACGACGTCCATGCCGCGGATCACCTTGCCGAACGCGGCGTAGCCGGGGCCGAGCGGGCCGCCGGCGTCGAGGAAGCGGTCGTCGCCGACGTCGATGAAGAACTCGGTCGTCGCGGAGTTGGGGTCGGCGGTGCGCGCCATCGCGATCGTCCCGTCGACGTTGTGCAGGCCGGTCTTCGAGGTCGGCTCGAGAGGGATCGGGCGGATCATCGGGTTCGCCGCCTGCGGGTTCAGGCCGCCCTGGATCACCTCGATCCGCGACTGCGGCTCCGTCGCGCGGCGCACCGTGCGGTAGAACGTCGCGTTGTCGTAGGCGCGCGTGTCGGCGTAGTGCAGGAAGTTGCGCACGGTGATCGGCGCGCGCGCGGCGTCGAGCCGCACGACGATCGTGCCGAGCGAGGTGCGGATCGCGACGTCGGTCGTCGCCGGTGCGGCGAGAACCGCGGCCGGACCGGCGCCGAGCAGAGCGGCCAGAGCGAGGAGCAGTGCGGTGCGAAGCATCATGCAGGCGGTTCGCGGCGTCCCGCGCGCGTCCCGCGGGTAGATGCGGTGTATGGCCGACGAACGCGACCGCACCGAACCGCGCGACGACGACACCCCGGGCGCCGATCGCCCGGACGGCACCGGAACGAAAGAGACCGCCGGGGCCGCGAGCGGCTACGACGGCGGCGGGCTGAGCAACACCGGCGAGATCACCGGCGCCGGCGGCGGTCCGGGAACCGCCGGCGCCGCGAACGCGCCGCACGACCGTCCTCAGGCGGGTTCGCCCGCGCCTGAAGACGTTCGTTCGGACGCGCCGTAGCTACCAGATCTGGCAGCGGCTGGCGCGGACCATTTTGTCGCCGGCGGCGCAGTGGAACGCCGCTTGGAACTCCGGCATGTTGGAGAGCGTGCCGAGGATGCGGTACTTGTCCCACGGGTGCTCGTTGGTCGCGGCGATCTGGCGGATCATCCCCTCGGTCGCGATCGAGCGCCAGACCTGCGCGTACGCGAGGAAGAAGCGCTGCTCGGGCGTGTAGCCGTCGATCACCTTGTGCGCTTTCGCTTCGGCGGTGCGCTCGAAGGCCTTGTACGCGATCGTGAGGCCGCCGAGGTCGGCGATCGCCTCGCCCTGGACGAGCCGGCCGTTCTCGTGCTGGCCCGGCGCCGGCTCGAACGCGTCGAACTCGTCGACGATGCACTGCGCGCGCGTCTTGAAGTTCGCGGCGTCGGCCGGCGTCCACCAGTCGCGCAGGTTTCCTTGCGCGTCGAACTGGCGGCCCTGATCGTCGAAGCCGTGCGTCATCTCGTGCCCGATGACCGCGCCGATCGCGCCGTAGTTCACCGCGTCGTCGGCCGACGGATAGAAGAACGGCGGCTCGAGGATCCCGGCCGGGAACACGATCTCGTTGTTCGAGGGGTTGTAGTACGCGTTGACCGTCGGCGGCGTCATCCCCCAGCGGCCGCGGTCGGTCGCCGTCCCGATGCGCGAGATGTTCCGCGCGTCGTTCCAGCGGCGCACCGCGATCACGTCGGACGCATACGTCGCGCCGTTCGGGATCTGCAGCGCCGAGAAGTCTTCCCACTTGTCGGGATAGCCGATCTTCTTGGTGAACGCGGCGAGCTTCACGACGGCTTGCTGCTTCGTCTGCGGGCTCATCCAGGAGAGCGTCCCGATGTCGTCGTGGAGCGTCGCCTGCAGGTTGTTCACCAGCTCTTGCGCGCGCGTCTTCGCCGAGGCGGGGAAGGCCGCGGTGACGTACGCTTTGCCGAGCACGTCGCGCAGCGCGGCGTCGGTCGCCGCGGTGCAGCGCTGCCAGCGCGGGAGCTGTTCTTTCACCCCGAGCAGCACGCCGCTGCGGAAGCCGAAGCTCGCGTCCTCGAAGCGCTTCGGCAGCGTGCCGCTGTAGTCGTCGGCGACGTGGTAGCGCAGGTACGCTTTCCACGTGTCGAGCGGCGTGGTCGCGAGCAGCTCGTCGTACGCGGTGACGAACGAGGGCACCGAGAGGTTCACCGTGTCGAACGCCGGCGCGCCGAACGCGGTGAAGAAGCTCTTCCACGGCACGTGCGGCGCGAGCGTCGCGAGCTGCGCGACCGGCGTCGGGTTGTAGAGCTTGTACGGATCGCGCAGGTCGGCGCGCTTCGGCGTCGCCTTCGCGATCGCGGTCTCGAGCGCGACGATCGCGGTCGCCTCGGCGTTCGCCTGCGCGGGCGCGTCGCCGAGGTTCTGGAGCTGCGAGGCGACGTACTCGTGGTACGCGCTGCGGATCGTCGCGAACCGCTCGCCCTCGTTGAAGTAGTAGTCGCGGTCGGGGAGCCCGAGGCCGCCCATCCCGATCGCGGCGATCTGCTTCGAGGAGTTCTTCGTGTCGGCGCGCGAGCCGAG
Source organism: Candidatus Elarobacter sp. (assembly GCA_035488195.1). Taxonomy (GTDB): domain Bacteria; phylum Vulcanimicrobiota; class Vulcanimicrobiia; order Vulcanimicrobiales; family Vulcanimicrobiaceae; genus Vulcanimicrobium. The sequence continues at coordinate 3,684 of DATHLL010000334.1, forward strand.
CCGCAGGCCGCCGTCGACGCCGTTGCGCTCGAGCGTGACGATCGTCGTCACCAGCGAGGGAACGTCGTGCGCCGCGGCGACCGCGTCGAGCAGCGGTGCGACGGGCGCCGTGCCGGCCTTCTCGATCGCGTCGGTATCCATGCAGGCGCGGTAGAACGAGCCCAGCTTCTGTGCGTCGCTCCCGGCCGGGGCGTTCGCGATCTTCGCGTCGTCTTCGAGGATCTGGTGCAGCACGTCGCGGTTGTGCTGCGCGAGCTCGTCGAAGCCGCCCCAGCGCGCGCGGCCCGGCGGCAGCGTGTGCGACTTCGTCCAGCCGCCGGTGGCGAACTGGTAGAAGTCGTCGCACGGCTTGCAGGTCGGGTCGAAGTTCGCCTTGTCGATCGCGAGGACGTTCGCGCTCGCGCCCGGCGCGTCGGCCGCGCGCGCTGCCGGCGAAGCTCGGGAGCGTCGTCGCAACGAGCGCGGTCAGCGCCGCGGCGCCGAGCGCGCGAACGACGAGTCGTACGGGATGCATCACCAGATCTGGCACCGGTCCTTGCGCACCATGGCGTCGGTCGCCGCGCACTTGAACGCGGCCTGGAATTCGGGCATGTTCG
>DATHLL010000335.1:0-2194 GCA_035488195.1 Candidatus Elarobacter sp.
TCCCCGGCGCATCGAAGCCCGGCGTGGTCAGGTTCGCGGGCCGGTCGACGCCGATCTCGCAGGCGCCCTCGAAGTCGATCAGCGCGACGCGTCCGACGTCGTCGCGCCACAGCACGTTCGACGGCGAGAGGTCGCCGAAGACGACGTTCGCCGCGTGCACCGCCTCGAGCGCGTCCAGCAGCGAGGCGAAGACGCGCCGCATGAGCGCGAGGAACGCCGCGACGTCGTCCGGCGCCGGCCGCGTGCGCAGCATCACCGAGCGCGACGCGCCGAGCGCGGCGAGCGAGATGCCGCCGACGTGTTCTTGGGTGAGGAACGTGTGCTCCCACTCGGTGAACAGCTCGACGGGGCGCGCCGTATAGCCGGAGTCCGCGAGCAGGCTCAGGAGACGGTGCTCCTTGCGCAGCAGCGCCGGCGCGTCGTCCTCGCGGTTCAGCCAGTTCGTGTACGGACGCGCCTCTTTCACGACGACCGTCGAGCTCGTGTGGAGGTCGGTCGCGCGATACACCCCGCCCGAGTTCGAGAACGCGAGCGGCGCGTCGATGCGGTACCGCCCGCCGCGCAGGCGCAGCTCGCCGGCGGCGGGCGCTTGCGGCGCCGGCTCGGCGGCGATCGGGTCCTCGATCCCCGGCGGCAGGCGGAAGAGCGGGCTGCGGTCGTCCTCGGTCAGCGTTCCGTCGGCGCCGACGAACACGCTGACGCGCTTGCCGTCGACCGCGAGTGCGGTCTGATCGCGCAGCGTCCCGTAGCGGTAGAACACGACGTTGCTCTCGCGATAGCGGCGGTCGCTCAAGACGTACGGTCCGGCGAAGGACCGCGTCACCTCGTCGACCTGCGGAAGCAGCGCCGCGAACTGGGCCGCGTCGCGCGGATAGATCGTGATGAACTTCCCGCTCCCGCCGCGCGACCAGCGCTTGCCGTTGATCAGCGAGAGCAAGATACGGTCGGCGGCGCACTTGAACGGCACCGCCTCGGCGGCGAGCAGCGGCACCACCGCCGCGATCAGCTCCCGCGCCGTGTGCGTCGTCCCGGAGAGGTGGATCTTCCAGCCTTGCGCGGGGATCGCCGCGCCGGGCGGCATGCACTGGAACCACACGCCTTCGCGCCGCGCCTCCCAGCCGCTCGGCAGCAGCGCGCGAACCGGCGCCATGCAGAACGACTCGTCGGGGACGTAAGCGTTCGGCGACTCGAACCATTCGCGGTTCGCGATCAGGTGCAAGACGTGGTGGCGGGTGCGCATCGTCGATCTCGCGGGCGCACGAGCCGGCCCGCGGTGCCGGCCCGTGCGGCGGCGGCTAGAAGTAGTGCTCGCTGTCGGCCTGGTCGACGCAGGTGTTGCTCTTCGTCGAACAGGCGTGGCTCACGATGCTGAAGAGGCTGTCCTCGTCGTCGGTGCGTGACGCGGCGACGCTGAGCGCTTGCAGCGACAGAATGGTGTTCATGACTGGCTCCTCGCGATGCGATGGCATGCGCGCGAGGCCGTGACGGCATCGGGACGGTGCCCATCGTCTCAAGTCTGCGCCGCCACAACCCCCGTGCGCGCGCTTTGGACACGCATCCTACTCATCGCCGCGAGCGGCGTCTTCCTGCCCATCATGATGACGGGAGAATACTGTGACGCCGCGCTCAGGAGTCAGCCTCCGCCCGTGACGACCGGCGGGCTGATCCGGTTCCACTCGTCGCTCCACGCCTTCGACATCTGCTCGACGGTGAGCGCGCGCGAGTAGTCGGGATGGAACGTGCGGTCGGCTTGCGCGGTCCAGCTCGAACCGTCGGCGAACGTGACGGCGGTGACGGTGCAGGTCGCCGGCCCGTCGCCGCGCGCTCCGGCGAGATCGCCGAACACGCGCTCGATCTGCGCTCCCTTGGTGAAGCGCCCGCTGTCGGTGATCGTGGCGTGCGCGCCGCCGCTCGCGACGTCGAAGGTGACTCGTGTCGCAGCGGTGTCGTTCGTGTTGACGAACGTGAGCTGCAGCGCGCGGGAGGAGAACGGCGGTCCGAATTCCGCGTAGCTCGCGGAGCCGATCAGATCGGTGACCGCGCAGGTGCTGACCGCGACGGGCGCGTGCGTGGCGATACCGGTCTGCTGCGCCGCGACGCCGGTGTCGGGCGACGCGAGCGCTGCGACGGCGCCGAGGACGGTGATGAGGTGTTGCATGCCTGCGATACGCCGCTCGGCACGCGCGCGGTTCTG
>DATHLL010000336.1:0-3649 GCA_035488195.1 Candidatus Elarobacter sp.
CGCGCATCAGTCCGGTCCGCGCACGACGTGATAGCGCTCGCCCTCGCGGCGCAGGTAGCCGGCGTCGCTCAGCGCGTCGAGCACCTCGCCGGTCGCCGCGCGCTCGTTCTTGTTCGGCATCCCCGCCCAGCGCAAGGCGACCTCGTGCGGATCGAGCACCTCGCCTTCGCGCAGCAGCCCGCGCACGAACTCCTCGCGCAGCTTGACCCGCTCCATCCGCCGCCGCACCGACTCGATCGCCGCCTCGAATCCTTGCGGCGCTGATGTCGGCCCGTCCGCGCGCGGATCGTCGCCGGTCGCCGATTCGGTCGGTGCCGGTTGCGCGGTCGGGCTCAACGCTGCGGCGGACGTCACCGTTGCCATTGCAGGCGGTCGTTGCGGTGCGTCGCTTTGTGTCCCCACCAGCGCGGGATTGCGCTCGAGCACGACGTCGGTGACGCGCGGGAACAGCTCCGCGAGCGCGACGAACGCGGTCTGCCACGGGACCGCGTTCAACACGCGCGGCCGCGTCCCGACGGCGAGCAAGATTTTCCGCGCGACGTCTTCCGGCGTGACGAGCAGCGGCTCGGGCGCGCCCGGCATCCCGGCGCGCGACATGAACGCGGTGTCGACCACCCCGGGGTCGACGTACGTCACCGCGATCCCGTCCGGCTTCAGCTCGCGGCGCAGGATCGAGGCCGCCGAGCGTGTCGCGGCCTTCGAGGGCGGATACGCGCCGAGCCCTCCGACGGGGACGCGCGCGACGCCGCTGCCGACCATGAAGACGTGCCCGCGCGCCGCGCGCAGCAGCGGCAGCGCTTCGCGCACGAGCGCGACCGGACCGATCGCGTGCGTCCCGAACTGCGCCTGCAGCGCCTCGTCGCTCTGCTGCGAAAGCGGCCCGGCGGCGACCTGACCGGCGTTGTTCACCAGCACGTCGATGCGGCCGAACGCGGTTCGCGCGAGCTGCACGATCGCGCGCGCGCTGCCGGGCAGCGCGACGTCGAACGCGCCGGTGACGATGCGCGCGTGCTCGCGGCGGACGCGCTCGGCGAGCGCGTCGAGCGCGGCCGCGTTCCGCCCGATCGCGACGACGTCGTACCCCGCGCGGCCGGCGCGCAGGGCGAGCGCGCGGCCGATCCCGCTCGACGCGCCGGTGACGAGGAGGACGCTCATCGGATCACGCGATCGCCGCGCGCGCCTCGTCGAGCGCGCGCTTCGCCGCCGCGGTCATGAAGTTCACGTCGCCCGAGATCCCGACGAACCGGTATCCCAGCGCGACGACCTCTTTCGCCATCGCGGGATCGCGCGCGAGGAATCCGGCGTACTTCCCGGCGCGCTTCGTGACGTCGATGACGCGCCGGATCAGCGCCCGGTACGGATCATCGCTCCACGCGTCGGGCCAGCGCTTCCCGGTCGACGCGGCGAGATCGTTCGGGCCGACGAAGATTCCGTCGATCCCCTCGACGGCGAGGATCGCCTCGAGGTTGTCGACCGCTTCCGCCGTCTCGATCTGCACCAGCACCAGAATCTCGTCGTTCGCGCGCTCGAAGTACGTCATCGCGTCGGTGCGGAACGCGAGGTTGGTGCGAACGCCGCCGCGGCTCCGCTCGCCGAGCGGCGGGAAGCGCGCGTCGCCGACGACCTTGCGCGCGTCGTCCGCGGTGTTCACCACCGGGACGACCATCCCGGCGAAGCCGAGATCGAGCGCCGGCTGGATCGCCGACGAGGCGTTCCAGGCCGGCCGCACGATCGCGGTGACGTCGGTCGTGCGCAGTGCGGCGAGCATCGCGGCCGCTTCGGTCAGCGCGGCCGGTCCGTGCTCCATGTCGACGAGCAGCCAGTCCCAGCCGAGGACCGCCATCGCCTCGGCGGCGACCGCGTCGGGCAAGGAGAGCCACGATCCGAAGACGGTCTCGCCGGCCGCCAGACGCCGCTTGAGCGTGTTCTCGCGCATCGCCACGGCTTACCGCGCGCCGCCGCGCCGTTCCTCGACGGAGCCGAGAAACGCGTCGTACAGCGTCGACGTGCTGCGCGGGAGCGTCCGATAGTAGTAGACCTCGGCGATCAGCGTCATGTCGCGCGGCTCGAGCACGGTTCGCCGCTCGCGCGCGAACGCGGCGAGCGCGGCGGCGACGGGCTTCTCGCTGCCGTCGCTGCGCACGATCCCGAACGCGAGCTCGTGCGGCGCTCGGTCGAACGGCGGCTCGCCGCGCAGCTCGTCCGCGTAGTCGGCCCAGCACCACCAGTAGCCGCCGAGCCTACCGTCGGCGTGCAGGCGCTCCAGCACGTTCGTGCAGTACGCGGCCATCTCGTCCTCGTCGAGGCACGCGTAGCTCGCGAGGACCGGATCGTCGGGCGAGATCGTCGGATTCGGCTTCTCGTCGGGCATCGCGACCCGCTCGTACGGCGAGAGCTTGCCCGGCGGGCACGTCGGATTCCCGAGTTCGCTGAACAGCACCGGCTTGTGCGAGAACGTCGCCGCGAGCAGGGCGAGGAATGGCACCACCTCGGGATCGAGCCGGCCGCGCGCGAACGCGCTGTAGACGCTGTACCCGTGCATCGTCGCGAACGCGAACGGCGCGCACAGCGACGACAAGCGAAGCCGGCGGTCCCGCGTGAGATCTTCGCCGTGCGTCCCCGCGGTGACCGGGATGCCGGACGATTCCTGCAGCGCGCCGCTGAGCCGCCGCGCCCATTCGGCGGCGTCGTGCTCGCTCGCCGGCTCGCGCAGGTTGCTGAACTCGTTCCCGAGATCCCACGCGTACACGGCCGGATGCCGGCGCAGCCGCTCGCCCACCGCGCGCGCGAAGAGCAGCTGCGCGTCGAGCAGCGGTCCGGTGTAGAAATCGCCGATCCCGTACGGCGACTCGCCGGACTCGGTGATCGTCCGGAACCGCCCGTGCGTCGTCGCGCGGTCGAGCGTCCACGACGGCAGCCAGTTGACCCCGCTCATGTGCCCGGTGAACAGCGCCGGCATCACCCGCAGCCCGGCCTCCGCGGCGAGGTCCGCGACGGTCTCGAGCTTGGCCAGCATCCCGGAGTCCATCGTATCGGCGCGCGGCTGGAAGTCGTCCCACCGCAGGAAGAACCGCACGGCGTCGAGCCCCAGCCCGGCGATCCGCGCGAAGTCCTCGCGCACCTCGCCCGCGTCGAACCTGCGCCACATCGCCATCGCGCTGCGCCGAGGCCAGTAGTTCACCCCGACCGAGAACCGCACGACGCCAAGGTACCCGCGCAAGGATCACGCGCCTGCTTCCCGGTCCGTCTACGCTACAGCTCCGGTTTCTCGTGTCCGGTCGCCGACGCAAATCGTTTGATGAGCTCGAGCCCGATCAGCATCGAGGCTACCCAGGTCGGGACGTCGTCCGCGAGCGCAACGACTTCGCCGTGCTCGATCTCGGCGATCAGCCGAAACGGCACCTCGATCGACGAGTTGTCCAGGATCAGCCCATGATCCACGATCGCCAGAGCCGTCGTCGCATTGCGCCAACTGCGCTCGTAGCGTTCGCGAATCTTCTCTTCGGGTATGTCGTGCAGCCCGGCTCGAACCCGGTCCGCGACGCGCGCGACATGCGCGTCGGCGTTTCCCAAGGCGATGAAGGTGAAGTCGAGACGATATCCGCTCCTCTTCGCATCGGCCATGAGCCGCAGATAGGTCGGCGGGCGA
>DATHLL010000337.1:0-2384 GCA_035488195.1 Candidatus Elarobacter sp.
CGCGCATCAGGCGCGGCGCGTTGTGCATCCAGGAGTTGTTGCTGCGCAGTTGCCGGCGGCCGATCAGGACGAGCTCCGGGACCGGCGCGGTCAGCTCGGACTCGAGGCGCGCGAGGTCGGCGAGGAACGGCAGCGGCGCGAGGCGGATGCGGCCGTCCGCGGTGAGCAGGCGTTCCGGGAGGCACGGCTGCACCGGGCCGTAGTCGATTCCGTGCGGATGTGCGCGGAGCTCGTCGATGTTGGTGTGATACGGGCCGTTGCGCAGGCCGAGATCGAGACGTTCGGCCGGGCTCTTGCCGGTGGTTCCGGTCATGCGCTCGCGAAGCGCCTCGAAGATCTGCCAGTCGTAGCGCTGCTCCGGTGCGATGTCGTAGAGCGCCTCGCTGTAGCGCGCGGTGTTGCGCACGGCGAAGTGGTGGAAGATCACGTCGTAGTGGTCGACCTCGAGGCCGGTCGCGGGCGGCAGGATCACGTCGGCGTGGCGCGTCGTCTCGTTGACGTACGGGTCGATGCTGACCATGAACTCGAGGCCGCTCAGCGCCTCGTCGAGCTTCGCGCCGTTCGGCGTCGACAGCACCGGGTTGCCGGCCGAGGTGACGAGCGCGCGCACCTGGCCGGGGCCGGGCATCAGCATCTCGTCGGCCATCGTCGCGACCGGAAACTCGCCGTCGAACTCCGGCAGGTTGCGCACGCGCGAGCGCCAGCGGCCGGCGTGCGTCTCGCCCGCTTTCGCCTGCTGCAGCACGTCGTACGCCGGGCGCGGCCACATCATCCCGCCCGGCTCGTCGAGGTTGCCGGTGATCGCGTTCAGCGCGACGATCAGCCACTGGCAGAGCCCGCCGAACGCTTGCGTCGACAGACCGATCCGGCCGTACGCGACCGCGCGCTTCGCTGAGGAGAAGTCGCGCGCGATGCGGCGGATCGCGTCCGCGGTGATGCCCGTGCGTTCGGCGACTCGCTCGGGCGAGAAGGCCCGCGCGGCGTTCGCGAGCTCCTCGAAGCCGTCGGTGAAGTCCGCGAGCCGTCCCAGCCGCGCGGAACCGTCCTCGACGATCGCGTGGATGAGCGCGAGCAGCAGCAGCGCGTCGGCGCCCGGGCGGATGAAATGGTGCTCGTCGGTGACGGCCGCGGTCTCCGTGCGGCGCGGATCGATCAGGATCGCGCGGCCGCCGCGCGCCTGGATCGCCTTGATCCGCGCACGCATCCCCGGCGCGGTCATGATGCTCCCGTTCGAGGCGAGCGGGTTCGCGCCCATGATCAGGAAGTACTCGGTGCGGTCGACGTCGGGGATCGGGATCAGCATCGGGTGACCGAACATCTCGAGCGCCGCGCGATGGTGCGGGAGCTGGTCGACGCTGGTCGCGCTGAAGCGGTTTCGCGTGCGCAGCGCGCGCAGGAAGCCGCCGGAGCTGAGCATCGTCCCGCTGTTGTGCACGTTCGGGTTGCCGAGGTAGATCGCGACGGCGTCGTCGCCGTGCTCGGCGACGATCATCTTCAGCCGCTCCGCGACGAGATCGAACGCTTCGTCCCACGCGATCGGCGCCCACGTCTCGCCGATCCGGCGGACCGGCGTCTTCAGCCGGTCCGGATCGGCGTGCAGGTCGATCAGCGCGTTGCCCTTCGGGCAGACGTGCCCGTGCGAGAGCGGGTCGAGCGGATCGCCGCGCAGGTCGGCGATCGCACCGTCCGCGACGGTGATCTCGAGCCCGCAGATCGCCTCGCACAGATTGCAGGCGCGGAAGTGCTTGCCGTCCCGGATCGCCATGCGACCGGCTTCGCGGCCGCGGGCGGCTCTCCGCTCAGCGCTCGGCGGCGACGCGCTGCTCGCGGTAGTGCTCGATGTGCTCGTGAGTAGCCGGCGTCGACGACCTCGCGCACCATCACGCGGGTTCATTCAGCATGCCTCCGGTATTCCCGAACAGACGTTCGATGAATCGTGGGAACGTGATGCGAGACGGTATGACGACGATCGGGCTGCTGGTGCTGTCAGGCGTGCTCTACGCGTGGGGCCTTCGGCGCGTGCGGGCAGCCGGGCGGTCCTTTCCGCTGCGCGCCGTCGTCGCGTTCGGCTGCGCGCTCGCCGTGGTCGCCGCCGTGTTGGTGGGGCCGCTGGACGATCTCGCCGACGCGTCTCTCGCCTGGCATATGGTGCAGCATCTCGCGCTGATCTCGCTCGCGGCTCCGCTCCTGTTGCTCGGCGCGCCGGTGCGGCTCGCGCTCGGGGCGCTGCCGCCGCGCGCGGCGGCGCTGCTGGCGCGCGCGCTGAACAGCGCACCGATGCGCGTGCTCGCCCACCCGGCGGTCGCGTGGGCGCAGTTCGTGCTGGTGATGTACGGGACGCATTTCTCGCCGCTCTACGAAGCGGCGCTCGAGAACGAGGCGGT
>DATHLL010000338.1:0-4017 GCA_035488195.1 Candidatus Elarobacter sp.
GTTGTGAAACGGCCACGGCACCGGCGCGCGCACAGCGGCCAGGGCGCCGGCGACCACCACGGCACCCAGTGCGGGCAGGCCCAACCCGGCGAGCCTCTTGGGGATGTCCTTATACTCCAGCGGGCCGGACGGCGGCACGGCGGCGAAGACGACCGCGACCACGAGCGCAAGCGCTGCCGCACAGCCGACGACTGCGCCGCCGAGAAAACAGGCGATCGCGATCAGCAGATGCATGGGCGACGGCAGGACGCGCGCACGCCGCCGACTTCGACGGCGTGCGTCGAGGTCCGCCTTACGGCGAGATCAAGCCAGCGCCGCCAGCGTCGGGAACGCCCCGCCCACGATCGCCGCCGACGGACGCCCGAGCCAGCGTTCCAGCACCGTCGCGTACACCTGGCGGAAATCGGTCGTGAACGCCAGATTTCCCGCGTTGAGCCGGCCGAGATCCGGGTGCTGTCCGTACAGGCCGCCCTTCACGCCGCCGCCGATGAGGAACACCGGAGCCGCTTCGCCGTGGTCGGTGCCGCGGCTGGCGTTCTCCGCGACCCGGCGGCCGAACTCGCTGAACGTCATCGTGAGGACGCGCTTGTCGTTGCCGTGCGCGGCGAGGTCCTGGTAGAACGCGGAGATCGCGTTCGCGAAGTCGGCGAGGAGACGCTCCTGCGTCTGCTTCTGCGTGACGTGCGTGTCGAACGAGCCGTGCTGCACGTACAGCACCTTCGTCCCGAGCCGCGAGCCGACGATCTGCGCCGCGAGCGCGAGGCTGCGGCCGAGCGGCGTGGCCGGATACGTCGCCTCGCTCTTGTAGCCGGCGACCAGCTTCGGCAGCTCCTCGGCGCCGCGCTGCGCGTGGTCCTCGATCTCCGCGACCTGCGCGAGGAACGGGGAGCGGAACGGGACCGTCGTGTCGCGGACGAACTCGTGGAACGCCTCCTTGTCGCCGCTCCGCCGGTCGCTGGCGAGCCCGTAGCCGCGCAGCGCGTCGACCGCCGGAACGTCGGTCGTCTTCGAGATCATCAGTTCCGGCAGCACGTTGCTGATCGCGACCGCGTTGAACAGGTTGCTCTTCGGGAGCGCCGCCTCGTCGAGGTAGCGCCCGATCCAGCCGGTCGACTCGTAGCCCTTCGGCTGCGCGGTCTGCCAGATCTCGGTCGAGCGGAAGTGCGAGTGATCGGGGTCGGGGTAACCGACGCCGTGCACGATCGCGACGTTCCCGCCGTCGTACATCTTCTTGAACGGCGCGAGCACCGGGTTGAGCCCGAAGCTGTCGTCGATGCGCAGCACGTTCGACGGCGGGACGCCGAGCGAAGGCCGGTACTGGTAGTACTGCGGCATCCCGTACGGCACCACCGTGTTCAGCCCGTCGTTCCCGCCCTGGAAGTTGATCACGACCAGGACGCGGTCGGCCGCGGCGGGGAGCCCGGGGAGCGCGCTCTGCGCGAGCGCCTTGCTGAAGATCGTCTCGGTGTTCGCGACGACGGCGAGCCCGGAGATCGCGCCGAGCAGGAATCCGTTGCGTTTCATCGTTCCTCTGTCATCCTGAGCGTGTCGAAGGACTACGCGAGCTGGTAGGCGGGCATCGCCATGGTGAGATAGGCCGCGTTGCGAACGCGTTCGTCGACGTTCTCCGGGGAGAGCTGCGAGAGCTCGGTCTGTCCCGATCCGCCGAGGTAGGTGATCAGCTGCGCCACCGAGGCCGGCGAGACGTCGCCCATCAGCATCGTGTCGGTCAGCGTCTTGGCGACGGTGCGCGGGTCCATCGAGCGCATCGCCGGCACGATCCAGTCGGCGGCCTGCATCGTCTTCGGGTTCTGCGCGACGCCGTTCGCGAAGTTCTCGCGGGTCAGGATCGTCGAGCTGTTCACCCAGGCGGCGCCGCCGTCCCAGCCCTTGACGTTCGGCGGGTAGAACAGCACCTGCCCCATCGCGCGGAGCGTGGCGAGCTCGATCGGCGCGACCTGCGGGATCTCGAAGAGCTGGTGCGTCCCGACGACGAACTCGACCGGGCTCTTCACCAGCGCGCGGTACGCGCGGTCGCTGAAGAAGACGTTGCTGCGCAGCAGCGCCGACATCACCGGCTTCATCTCGAAGTCGTTCTTCCGGATCAGCGCGGCGACTTGGTCGACCAGCTGCGGCTCGGGGTCCATGTAGACGAAGAACGACAGCAGCTTCGTCGCGAACCAGCGCGAGGCGGCCGGCTGCTGGAAGATGATGCTCACGACGTCCGCGCCGGTGAAGTTGCCGGTCCGGCCGAGGAACGTCTTGACGCCGTCGTCGTGCTGGTTGCGGTTGTCGAAGAACGTTCCGGTCCCGTCGGGGTTGCGGCGGAACGTCCAGCCGGTGAACGCGCGGGCCGACTCGCGGATGTCCTGCTCGGTGTAGTTCCCGATCCCGAGCGTGAAGAGCTCCATCAGCTCGCGCGCGTAGTTCTCGTTCGGATGCGACTTCACGTTGACGTTGTTGTCGAGGTACCGCAGCATCGCGGGATCCTGCGAGACGTGCAGCGTCAGGTCGCGGACGTTGCCGAGCGCGTACTCGCGGAAGAGCTGGTTCTGCATCAGCAGCTCTTGCGCGCTGGTCCCCTTCTCCGGCGAGCTGGTGAAGTGGCCGTGCCAGAAGAGCGTCATCTTCTCTTGCAGCGGCGCCGGCGAGGCGATCATCCGCTGCAGCCACCACGTCTGCAGCGCTATCAGGTTCTGGCGGCGGTTCCGGTTGCGCTCCATCTGGAACGCCTTGCGCGCGTTCACGGTCGCGTCGTCGGCGGCCATCCCTTGCGCCATCCCGCGGAAGAGGCCGCGCGGCGGGAGCGGCTCGTCCTCGAGCCCGGGGCGCGCCGGAAGCGCGCGCGTGTCGGGGAACTGGATCAGCGCGTCGACGGCCTGCTGCGGCCCCATCGCCGCGAAGCGGTCGACGTCGGCCGGCGAGCCGCCGAACCCGGCGCGCCGCAGCAAATGCGCCGCGAGGCGGCGGTTCCACGGTCCGGCGTAGGGTAGGAGCGCTCGGGACGCGTCGAGCGGCCCGGCGGGACGGTACGAAGCGGGAGCGGTCGTCTGAGCAGCCACGGTGCCATCATAACGCAGCGGCTCCTCAGGATCATGCGCGGGATGGATATTCTCACACGGGCTTAAAACGTGCGCTCGTGAGCATTCTCGCCAGCCGGATCGACCGCGGTTCTCCCGACTTCGCGCGCAACGCCGAGGCGATGGCGGCGCTCGTCGGCGAGCTGCGCGGGCAGCTCGCGCGGGTGCGCGGCGGCGGCGGGCCGCAGGCCGTCGACCGGCACCGCAAGCGCGGCAAGCTGACCGCGCGCGACCGGGTCGACCGGCTGGTCGATCCCGGGACGCCGTTCCTGGAGCTCTCCGCGCTCGCCGCGCACGGGATGTATCACGACGACGCGCCGGCCGCCGGGATCGTGACCGGGATCGGAACGGTGAGCGGCACGGCCTGCATGATCGTCGCGAACGACGCGACGGTCAAGGGCGGCACGTACTACCCGATGACGGTGAAGAAACATCTGCGCGCGCAGGAGATCGCCGAGCAGAACGGGCTCGCGTGCATCTACCTCGTCGACTCGGGCGGCGCGTTCTTGCCGCTGCAGGCCGAGGTGTTCCCCGACCGCGATCACTTCGGGCGCATCTTCTACAACCAGGCGCGGATGAGCGCGCTGGGGATCCCGCAGATCGCCGCGGTGATGGGCTCGTGCACGGCGGGCGGCGCGTACGTCCCCGCGATGGCCGACGAGTCGATCATCGTGAAGGACCAGGGGACGATCTTCCTCGGCGGGCCGCCGCTGGTGCAGGCGGCGACCGGCGAGATCGTGACGGCCGAAGAGCTCGGCGGCGCCGACGTGCACACGCGGATCAGCGGCGTCGCCGACCACTACGCGGTCGACGACGAGCACGCGCTCGGGATCGCGCGCCAGATCGTGGCGCATCTCGAGCGGCGGCCGTACGACCCCTGGCCGGTGCGCGAGCCGCGACCGCCGGCGCGCGACCCGCACGAGCTGTACGGGATCGT
>DATHLL010000339.1:0-2906 GCA_035488195.1 Candidatus Elarobacter sp.
CGCGAGATCCATTTCCTGTGCGGCGCGAAGCAGCCGGACGACACGAGCCCGGAAGCCGCTCCCCCGCTCGACACCTCGACGCCGTTCGGGAAAGTCTGCGCCGCGACCGGGATGGCGCGGCTCAACCCGTAACGAGCGCGGCGCGCTCGACGCGCTTTCCGCCGATCATCACGAGCTGCGGCGGCCGCTCGAGGAGCGCGGCGTTCGTGCTCGGGTCGCCGTTGAACGCGACGACGTCGGCGAGGAGCCCCGGCGCGAGGCGGCCGCGGTCGTTCGTGCCGAGCAAGTCGGCGGCGTGCGCGGTGGCCGAGCGCAGGAGGTCGAGCGGGCGCATCCCCATCGACTGCAGCAGCGCGAAGTCTTTGTTGTTCTCGCCGTGCGGGAAGACGCCGGCGTCGGTCCCGTAGACGATCTTCGCGTTCGCCGCGATCGCGCGCTGCATCCCGGCGTTGCGCAGCTTCGCGGCCTGGTGCGCCTTCTCGAGCGGGTTGGCCTCGATCTTGTTGGGATTGCCGGGCTGCAGGATCGAGTCGAGCGCCCAGATCGTCGGGACGAGCGCCGTGCCGCGCTGCCGCATCGCTTGCAGCGTCGCCTCGCCGACGCCCGTGCCGTGCTCGACGGAGTGGACGCCGCCCTCGACCGCGGTGCGGATCCCGCGGTCGCCGTGACAGTGCGCCGCGACGTGCAGGCCGAACTTCGCCGCCTCGTCGACCGTCGCTTGGACCTCGTCGAGGTTGAACTGCGGGACGTCGAAGGTGTCGCCGTACGAGAGGACGCCGCCGGTCATCAAGATCTTGATCAGGTCGACGTGCCGCTTCACGTGCTCGCGGACGCGCTGCCGGAAACCGTACGGCCCGTACGCGATCCCGGACTCGATCTCGCTGTCGACGTGCACGTACGGCGGCAGATCGTTCGCGTCGCCGTGGCCGCCGGTGATCGAGAGCGCCGGACCCGCGGCGAGCATCCGCGGGCCGGTCACGGCGCCGCGCGAGATCGCGTTGCGCATCGCGAGGTCGATCCCGTTCCCGCCGCCGACGTCGCGCACCGTCGTGAAGCCGTTCGCGAGCATCGCCTGCGCGTTGCGGATCGAGCCGATCGCGGCTTCCGCGACCGAGTCGGCGGAGCGGGGACGCACGAGATAGGTCGAGACCGTGGTGAAGTTCGCGACGTGCGTGTGCGCGTCGATCAAGCCCGGCATGATCGTCGCGTCGCCGAGGTCGATCACCTTGGCCTCGCTGCCCGCGTCGCCTCCGTTCATCGAGACGATGCGGTCGCCGCGCAGCACCAGCACGCCCGGCGCATGCATCGCGGTGCCGTCGAACAGCCGCGCCGCGCGCAGGACCACGACGCCGTCGGCGGCGCGCGCGCCGGCCGGCCACATCGCCGCCCCGAGCGAGGCGCCCAGCCCGGCGAGGAACGCACGCCTGTCGAGCAGCGCCGCGGCGCGCGCGAACACCGCGGGATCGAACGTGCCGTGCGGGCAGCGGCAGAGCGGCGAATGACGACGGATCATCTCACACCTCGGAACGGTTGGCGATCATGAGCTTTTTGCTAATCGACTTCGCGCGCGTTCAGGTCGACGAGCGCGCCGTTGACGCCGCTCCCGCGGTCGCTCGCGAGGAACGCGAGCGCGTCGGCGACTTCCTGCGGCTGCGCGGCGGCGGCGAACTCGTCGGGATCCAGATAGCTCCGCGCCGCCTCGGTCGCGACGCCGCCGAGGACCAGCGCGTTCGCGACGATTCCGTCGGCTTTGTGCTCGCGCGCGATCGCCTGCATCAGCACGTTCACGCCGGCCTTCGCGATCCCGAACAAGCCGCGCCCGGGCGCCGGGTCCTTCGAGGAGCCGGCCGTGACGACGACGATCCGCCCGCGCGAACGCGCGCCCTCGCGATACGGCTGCGCGACATCGCGCGCAACGCGGGGACGGCGAGGTTGTAGGCGACCTCGGTGAACGCGGCGACGTTCTTGCGCAGATCGTCAACCGAGGAGTCGACGAGCGGACGGAAGCCGAAGCCTTCGCCCGCGAGGCTCACCAGTGCGTCGACGCGGCCGAACCGCTCGACGCACGCGTCGACCGCGGCCGCGGCCTGTGCCGGATCGGTGAGGTCCGCCGCGAACGGCAGCGCGGCGGCTCGCTCGGCGTCGTCCAGGATGTCGGCGATCGTGCGGCGCGCGCGCTCGGCGGAGCGCGAAAGCACGAGCACCCGCGCGCCTTCGGCCACGAGCGTCGCCAGCGTCGCGCCGCCGACGCGGCCGGTCGCGCCTGCGAGAACGATCGCGTCCCCTTGGAGCAACATCACGCCGCGCTCGTGACGGCCGCAGCGCGCCGCTTCGCGCGCCCCGGCGGTGCGAGGAAACAGCTCGCGGCATGATCGTTCACCACGCCGACGGCTTGCAGGAACGCGTAGCAGATCGTCGAGCCGACGAACCCGAACCCGCGCTTGCGCAAATCCTTGCTCAGCACGTCGGAGAGTTCCGTGCGCGCGGGGACGTCGGCGCTCGTGCGCGGCCGGTTCACGAGCGGTTCGCCGCCGGCGAACGACCACAGGTACGCATCGAACGAGCCGTGCTCGCGCTGCAACGCGAGGAACGCCTGCGCGTTGCGGATCGACCATGCGATCTTCGCGCGGTTGCGGATGATGCGCTCGTCGGCGAGGAGCCGCGCGACGTCGCGCTCGCCGAAGCGCGCGACCTTCGCCGGATCGAAGTCGCGGTACGCGCGCCGGTAGCCATCGCGCCGGTGCAGGATCGTCGACCACGACAGCCCCGCCTGCGCACCTTCCAGCACGAGGAACTCGAAGAGCACGCGGTCGTCGTGGACCGGCGTCCCCCACTCGCGGTCGTGGTAGTCGATCATCGCCGGGTCGGTCCCGGCCCACGCGCAGCGCGTCATCCCGCTGCTTTGG
>DATHLL010000340.1:0-15139 GCA_035488195.1 Candidatus Elarobacter sp.
GTACGTCGGCGCGGTGATGGCGGCGCGCGGCTTGCCCTCGTGGTGGCAGCTCGCGTGGATCACGCTCGCGGTCGTCGGCGCGCGGACCGCGGCGATGGCGGCGAACCGCTACTTCGACCGCGAGCTCGACGCGACGAACCCGCGCACCGCGAAACGCGCGGTCGCCAGCGGAAAGCTCGCCCCCGCGGTGATGGTCTGGGCGATGGTCGCCGGGCTCGCCTTGCTGGTCCTCTCCGCGGCGATGCTGAACCCGCTGTGCGTGAAGCTGCTCCCGCTCGCCGCGCTCGGCGCGGTCGGCTATCCGCTCTGCAAGCGCTTCACCTGGACGGTGCACTTCGTCCTCGGCGCGGTCGACGCGTGCGCGCCGCTCGGCGCGTACGTCGCGGTCGCCGGGCGCGTCGACCTGCCGGCGCTGCTGCTGTTCCTCGCCGTCACCGTCTGGGTCGCGGGGTTCGACATCCTCTACGCGCTGATGGACGTGAAGTACGATCTCGCCAGCGGGATGCGCTCGTTCCCGCAGGCGTTCGGCGAGCGCAGCGCGCGGCTGTGGCCGGTGCTGCTGCACGCGGTGATGACGCTGGCGCTGCTCGCCGCCGGCGTCCTCGCGCACGCGAGCTGGCTGTACTACGCGGGCGTCGTGCTGGCGGTCGCGGTCACCGCCTACGAGCAGCGGCTGATCGCGCTCGCGAAGGACGTCTTCGCGCTGAACGAGCGCGTGTTCCTGACCAACATGGCGTTCTCGGTCGGCTTCCTCGGGACGACGCTCGCGTCGTACGCGGTGCGGTGAACCGCGCGGAGTTCCTCGCCGGGCTCGGCGGCGGCGCCGTCCTTGGCCAGGCTCAGGATGGCGCGCAGGTCGCGCAGCTCCAAGGCTACACGCCGACGCTGCGGTTCGCGCTGATCTGCCCGCAGAGCGGACCCGACGCGCGGCTCGGGCGCCAGCTCCGCGACGGCGTGAACGCCGCGGTCGACGAGTTCAACCGCGAGCGGATGCTCAGCGAGCCGGCGCTGTTCTTCACCCAGTACGACGACCACAACACGCCGGCCGACGCGACGGTGCAGGCCAGCTTCGCGACCGGGAACCCCGACGTCGTCGCGGTGATCGGCCACCTCAGCTCCGGCCCGACGCTGATCGCGCAGCCCGCGTACGCGAACGCGAGCGTCGCGCTGATCGTCCCGACCGTGACCGACGACCGCATCACCGAGCGCGGCTACCGCAACGTGTTCCGGCTCCCGACCAAAGACTCGGACGAAGGCGGGCTGGTCGCGGCGTACGCGATCAAGAGCGGCTCGAAGGCGCCGCACGTCGTGACGCAGGACGGCGACTACGGTCCGGACGTCGCGGCCGGTTTCATCCGCCGCGCCGGCGCGCTGCACGTCGCGGCCGGGTCGACGCAGTTCTCGCTCGAGCGGCCGGATTTCTCCGGCGCCGCGAACGCGGTGCTCGCGAAGTCGCCCGACTGGGTCGTGCTGGCCGGAAACGTCGGCGACATGGGGCCGCTGCTCAAGGCGCTGCGGGCGAAAGGCTACACCGGGCGCTTCATCGGGACGCAAGGGTTCTTCGACGCGCAGACGCTCAAGGACTACGCGCAGGAGGCGGACGGTCTCGTCGTCTCGACCAGCGTCCCCTACTACCAGCTTGCGCCGACCGCGGTGCGCGACGTGCAGCTCTACGAGTCGCGCTACGGCGCGCTCACCCCGCTCGCGGCGTACGGGTACTCGGCGGTGCAGCTCATCCGGCTCGCCGCGCGGCGCACCGGCGCGGTGAACCGGCTGACGCTGCTGCGCACGCTCGCGACCGGCGGCAACTACGACACGGTGACCGGCTCGTACAGCTTCGGCCCGACCGGCGACACGATCGATCCGAACTGCTACTTCTACCGGGTGGCGAACGGGAAGTTCGTCTACGAGCGCCAAGCTCACCCCAGCGGTTTCATGCTGAAGTAGGAGGCGGTCGTGACGGCGCTGTTCGCCGGGCCGGAGTCGCTCCGCGTGCGCGGCGAGCGCACCGTGTTCGTGCTGACGCTGCTCTCGCTGCCGATCACGATCGCCGTGCTGGGCTGGCTCTTCCAGCACCAGCTCACCTGGCAGGAGATCGCGCTGATCGTCGTGCTCGCGATGATCTACGTCGCGTTCGCGCGCGGGCGGCTGCTCGGCGGCGGGCTGCGGATCCACGCCGGCCAGCTCGCGCACGTCCACGCGATCGTCGAGGAGTGCGCGCGGATGCTGCGCGTGCCGGCGCCGCACGTCTTCGTGCGCGACGACCCGTTCGTCCCGGTCGTCGGGATCGGGATCGGCGAGCCGTACGCGATCGTCATCTCGGCGCAGTACGTCGAGCAGTACCGCGAGGACGAGCTGCGCTTCCTGATCGGCCGCGAGCTCGGGCACATCGCCTCGGGACACACGCGGTTCACCTCGCTGATGAGCTCGAACGGGCGCGAGAACGGGATCATCGCGATGGCGTTCGGCGCGTGGCTGCGCCGGATCGACTACACCGCCGACCGCGTCGGGCTGTTGTGCTGCGGCTCGCTCGACGCGGCGCTGCGGGCGATCGCGGTCTCGACGTTCCACTCGCTCGGGCGCTCGATCGACCTGGGCGCGTTCGCGGAGCAGCTCAAGGAGCTGCAGGCGGAGCCCTCGCTGCGCATGGCCGAGTGGACGTCCTCGACGCCGTACGCGACGAACCGCATCGCCGCGCTGCACCGCTTCGCGCGCGATCCGCTCTACCTGACCTGGGCGCGGCGGTTCGCCGAGAACGCGGCCGCGCCGCAGATCGCGGAGTCGCGCGAGACGGTGTACGCGGGATTCTGGCGGCGCTCGTGGGCGTTCGTCGTCGACGTGCTGGTCGTGCAGACGCTCGTCCCCGCCGCGCACGCCGTGCAGACGCGGCTCACGCCCAGCGACGCGAACGCGCTCAAGGCGGTCTCCGACGACCCGAACGTTCCGGCCTTCGTGAAGTCGATGGTCGCCTCGAGCGCGGCGCAGGCGGCGCCTGCCGCCGCGCACGCGCACAACCACGTCTCGTTCAGCGTCGGCAGCCTCGACGACGCGCTCGGCACGGTGGCGCTGTTCGTCTACGCGATCGTGCTGGTCGCGCTCGTCGGGCAGACGTTCGGGATGATGGTCTGCGACGTGCGCGTGGTCGGTCCGAACCGGGAGTCGCGGATCGGCTTCGGGCGCGCGATCGCGCGCTACGTCGCGCTGTTCGCGAGCTTCGTCACGCTCGTCGGCCTGTTCTCGATCTTCCGGCGCGTGCAGCCGTTCGAGAAATGGTCGCGCACCCGCCTCGTCAGCGGCAGCGCGGCGGTGCGGTCTTAAAGAGGACGACCGGTTCCGTGCGGGCGCGTCGTGACGCCGTCCGCGCGTGAGCCGTTTGCCGGGGCGGCGGAGGGCACGTCGCCGCGCGTCGTCGCCGCGCGCGCGGGCGCCGGTGCGGCCTCGCCGCTCGCGCCGTCGCGTGCGCCGGCGGCTTCCCCGCCGGTCTTCGGATCGGGGGTTCGTTTCGCGTTCGGGTCGACGTCGGCGGGCGCGGCGCCGATCCGCGAGCCGTGCTTCTCCGCGTAGACGCGGGTGAACTCGGCGCCGAGCAAGAGGATCATCGAGGAGTAGTTCACCCACAGCAGCAGGACCACGAGCGAGCCGGCGGCGCCGTACGCCGACGAGACGCCCGCGCGGCCGAGGTAGAGCGCGATCAGCGACTGCCCGATCACGAACAGCACCGCGGTGAACGCCGCGCCCGTCCACACGTCGCGCCATTCGATCTTCGCGTCGGGCAAGTACTTGAACATCACCGCGAAGAGCAGCGTGATCAGCGCGATCGAGACGATCGCGTTCACCGTTCCGAAGACGAAGCCGGCGCCCGGGAACGGCAGCGCGCGCGTCACGTACGCCGCGACGTACGCGATCCCGGCGTTCAGCGCCGTCGTGACCAGCAGCAGGAAGCCGATCGCCGCGATCATCCCCATCGAGGCGACGCGGTCGCGGATCGTCGCCCAGATGCCTTTCTTCTCCGGCTCGACGTGCCAGACGGTGTTGAGCGCGTCCTGAAGCGCGGCGAACAGCCCGGCCGCGCCGAGGATCAGGAAGATCCAGGCGAGGATCTGCGCGAGCACGGACTGCTGCGTCTTGCTGAACGCGGCGGTGACCATCGCGTTCACCGTGTCGGCCGCCTCTTTCCCGGCCGAGGCGCGGATCGAGCCGATGAGCTGATCGCGCACGAGGCTGTGCCCGTGGCCGTGCCCGACGGTCGCCGCGATGATCCCGCCGGCGATCGCGATGACGATCACGATCACCGGCGCGATCGCGAAGATCGTCTGGAACGAGATCGCGGCGGCGAGGCGCGGCGCCTTGTCGGCGTTGAACCGCGTGTAGGTCTCTTTGAGCATCCCGGCGTCGACGCGCAGCTTCATGGCCGGCCTATCGTACCCGCGTTCGGGGCCGTCGAGCGGCGGGTACGTTGGAAACGCACAGAACGAGGGAGGGGCCCGCATGGCCGAGCACAGCGCAACGGTCTCGGTGAACGCGCCGCTGCACCAGGTCTACCAGCTCTACACGCACTTCAACGACTACCCGAAGTTCATGACGTTCGTCAAAGAGGTGACGTACCTCGACGACCAGCGGAGCCACTGGGTGGTCGACGTCGTCGGCAAGCACGAGTGGGACGCCGTCAACGAAGACTGGGTCCCCGACCGCCGGATCGGCTGGCGCTCGCTCGACGGGCTGAAGAACAGCGGGCGCGTCACGTTCGCCTCGGCCGGGACCGGCCGCACGACGCTCACCGTGACGGTCTCGTACGAGCCGCCGGGCGGGATCGTCGGCGCGATCGGCGAGGCGCTCGGCGCGGGCGGCGAGTTCGAGCGGCGGCTGCGCCACGATCTCGAGCACTTCGCGGCGATGGTCGAGCAGGCGCCGCCCGGCGCGCTCGATCCGACCTCGTCGGCGTACCTGTTCCACGGCGAGAGCGCCGCGGCGCGCGGGACCACGACGCAGGCGCAGGACGAGTCGATGGGGATGACCGGCGACGCCGACCGCGCGACGATGAGCGAGGACGTTCCCTCGACCTCGTCCGCGGCGAGCGGCGTGACGAGCGCTTCGCCCGGGACGGTCGGGGCGACGAACGATCCGGCGCTGGCCGACTCGATCGTCCCGCGGATCCCCGGGGCGTCCGCCGGTCCGGAGGACTAGCGCTTCGTGTCCTTCGGCTCGATCTTGCGGGCTTCGTCGTTCCCGTCGGCGCTCGCGTCGGGGTCGAGCGTCTGCGACTTCGCCTCGTCGTCGCGGCGCGCCGGCGAGGGATAGCGCTCTTCGGTGAGGTCGTCCTGATAGAGGTCCTGGCGTTCCATGCGGCCAGCGTACCATCGCGCCGCGGGATGGAAACCGGCGGCTCGGTTTCGCGGTCCGAACCGGCATGAAAGCGATCCGCGTCTCCCGCATCGGCGGCCCCGAGGTCCTCGAGTACGCCGACGTCCCCGCGCCCACGCCGAAGGCGGGCGAAGCGCTCGTCCGCCAGACCGTCTGCGGCGTGAACTTCATCGACGTCTACTTCCGCACCGGGATGTACAAGCGCGAGCTGCCGTTCATCGTCGGCCGCGAAGGCGCCGGCGTCGTCGAGGCGGTCGGCGAGGGCGTCACCGAGGTGAAGCCGGGCGACCGCGTCGCGTACGCGCAGACGCCGAACCTCGGCGGCTACGCGGACGACAACGCGGTCCCGGCGCGCGAACTCGTCCCCGTCCCCGACGGCGTGAGCGATCAGGACGCGTGCGCCGTGATGCTGCAGGGGATGACGGCGCACTATCTCGTGCACGACACGTTCCCGCTGCGCGCGGGGAACGTCGCGGTCGTGCACGCCGCGGCGGGCGGCGTCGGCTCGACGCTCGTGCAGCTCGCGAAGCTCGCGGGCGCGACGGTGATCGCGACGGTCGGCACCGAGGAGAAGGCGGAGCTCGCGCGCGGCTACGGCGCCGATCACGTGATCGTCTACGCGAACGAGGACTTCGCGGAGGCGACGCGCCGGATCGTCGGCGAGAAAGCGGTCGACGTCGTCTACGACTCGGTCGGCAAGGACACGTGGGAGCGCAGCCTGAGCCTGCTGCGCCCGCGCGGGATGCTGGTGCTCTACGGCGCCTCGAGCGGCGCGGTCCCGCCGATCGACCCGCAGAAGCTCTCCGCGGCCGGCTCGGTCTTCTTCACGCGCCCGACGCTGGTCGACTACATCCGCACGCGCGAGGAGCTGCTGGGCCGCACGCGCGATCTCTACGAGACGATCCGGTCCGGCAAGCTCCACGTCCGCATCGGCCACACCTATCCGCTCGCCGAAGCCGCGCAAGCCCACCGCGAGCTCGAATCCCGCAAGACCACCGGCAAACTGCTTCTTATCCCGTAGCCGCCGGCGGCGCGACATCGGCACCGGTGACCGCGTCCGCTTCCGGCTCTCCGAACGCGACGCGCAAGGGAACCACACCGCCCCACACGTGCGGAAGCAGATCCTCCGGCGCGTCTTTCGGCCCGCCGGTGCGCACCTTCGCCGAGACCGCGTCGAGCCGGATCGCGACGACCTGCGTCGCCTCGAGCTCACCTTCGGTCGCGTCGCGCAGATGCGCGCGCCGTCCCGGCATCAGATGATCCACGAGCGCGTCGAGACAGCGAACCTTCTCGGCGGGATCGTCGACGATCCGCGCCGCGCCGTGCACGACCACGGACCGGTAGTTCATCGACGAGTGGAACGCGCTGCGCGCGAACACGAGCCCGTCGAGCAGCGTGACGGTCGCGCACACCGGCGCGCCGCTCGCGACCGCGGAGAGAATCCCCGCGCGCGTCGATCCGTGCAGCACGAGGTCGTCGCCGACGCGCGCGCACGCATACGGGATCACCACGGGCAGCCCGTCGACGACGATCCCGACGTGCGCGACGTACGCCTCGTCGAGGATCGCGTGCACGGTCTCTTCGTCGTAGCGCGCCCGCTCGGCGAGCCGCCGCACCCGCGTGTTCGGCACGCGCGCCGCGTCCGCCGGCTCGACCGACGCGGCCGTCGACGAAGACGATCCGGTACGCGGCACCGGCGACACGGTGCTCGGCGGTGGCGGCGTGGTGCTCATCGCGCCATGCTACACGCCGGCCGGCGCGCTCGTCGAGGACCGATTCGCCGGTCGCTGCGGGTGCCGCGTCTCGTCGAATGCCCGGGCGAGCCGCGCCGCGGCCTGCTCGATCTCCGGCGGACCGCCCGCCGCGAACCCCAGCACGAGCCCGCTCGGCCCGCGGCCGCCGATCGCGTACGCCGAGAGCGGCGGTGACACGACGCCGGCCGCCGCGGCCGCCGCGCTGACGGAGACGTCGTCGCCGTCGAACCGCGCGACGACGTGCAGGCCGGTCGCGGCGCCTTCGACGCGCACCGCTCCGCCGAGCCGCCGCTCGAGCGCGCTCACCAGCGCGTCGCGGCGCTCGCGGTAGCGGGCCGACGCGCGCCGGACGTGCAGCGCGAAATGCCCGTCCGCGACGAACGCCGCCAGCGCCGCCTGCACCGGGAACGCCGGCCCGGCCGAGACGACGGCGCGCGCCGCGGTGAACGCGTCGACCAGCGCGTCGGGGACGACGACGTACGCGGTCCGCAGCCCGGGTGCGAGCGTCTTGCTGAACGTTCCGACGTAGATCACGCGCGCGGCGCGGCCCGCGCCGGTCGACGGGTCGAGCGCCTGCAGCGCGGGGAGCGGCGCGCCGTCGTAGCGGAACTCCGCGTCGTAGTCGTCCTCGACGACGTATGCGTCCGCCGCGCGCGCCCACGCCAGCAGCTCGAGGCGCCGGCGCAGCCCCATCACGACGCCGGTCGGATACTGGTGCGACGGCGTCACGTACGCGAGCCGTGCGTCCGCCGGCGCGCGCGACACGTCGAACCCGTCGCCGTCGAGCGGGACGCCGGCGAGCGCCGCGCCCGCCGCGATCCCGGCGTCGCGGATCGCGGCGTAGCCCGGATCCTCGACCGCGAGCACGTCGCCCGGGTCGAGCACAACGTCGGCGATCAGCGCGAGCGCCGCGCGCGTCCCTTCGACGACGATCACGTTGTCGGCGCCGTGCGCGACGCCACGCGTCTGGCGCAGGTGCGTGGCGATCGCCTCGCGCAGCGGCCGGTACCCGCACGCTTCCCCGTAGCCGCGCGTGCGCGCGCGCTCGAGCCAGCGGTTCGCGAGGCGCCGCCACACCGCGTTCGGGAACAGCGCGAGATCGGGGACGCCGGGCCGGAACAGCTCCGGCTCGCTTCCGCCGTCCGGGTCGTAGGCGCGCAGCGGCAGACGCCGCGCGCGCGCGGAGACGCGCGGCGGCACGTCCGCGGCCGGATCGGCGGCGGCGCGCGCCGGCTGCACCAACCCGTGCGCAACGTACGTCCCCGCGCCGGTGCGCGTCTCGAGATAGCCCTCGGCGACGAGCTGGTCGATCGCCTGCGTGACGGTGTTGCGCGAGACGCCGAGCTGCTCGGCGAGCGCGCGCGAGGCGTGCAGCCGCGTCCCGCCGCCGAGCTCGCCGGCGACGATCGCGTCGCGCAGGTGCGCCGCGAGCTGCCGGTGCAGCGCGACCGGCGAGGTGCGGTCGGGGAAGAACGACACGCGGCTCAGCCGCCGAGCGAGGGCGAGCCCAGATCGAGACGGCGCGCGTCGATGATCCGCGCCGCGCCGTGCGCGCGCTGCACGTCGGCGGCGAACCGCGACGCGTCGCCGACCAGCACGACGAACGTCTCCGGGACGAGCCGGCTCGCCGCGAACGCGCGCACCGACTCGGCGTCGACCTCGAGGATGCGGCGCGCGTACTCCTGCATCTCGCCGAGCGGAACGTCGTACACCACGTGCTCCCCGAGCGTCCCCGCGATCCCGTCGACCGTCTCGATCGCGCGGAAGAAGCTGCCGGTCACGGTCGCCTTGCGCGTCACGAGATCCTCGTCGCTCGCCGGCGCGTCGGCGAGCGAACGGATCGTCGCGAGCGTCACCTCCGTCGCCTCCGCCGCGCGCGCGTGGTCGACCAGCGTCGTCGCGAAGAACGTCCCGGGCTGCCGCCGCGCCGCGAGCGACGCGCCCGCGCCGTACGAGAGCCCGCGCTTCACGCGGATCTCCTGGTTCAGCCGCCCGCTGTAGCCGGAGAGCACGGCGGTCGCGACGGTCGCCGCGTAATACTCGGGCGAGCGCCGCGCGATCGTGACGCGGCCGGCGAGCAGCGCGGTGCGCCCGGCGTCCGGCTTGTCGACGATCACGACCTGCGCGCGCGGCGGCGGAACCTCGCCGTGCGGCCGTTCGCCGGGCGGCGCGTCCGGCGCGCGCCACGAGCCCAGCACCCGCTCGGCGAGCGCGAACGCGTCGTCCGTCTCGAGATCGCCGCCGATCACCAGCACCGCGTCGTCGGGCCGGTAGAACCGTTCGTGGAACCACGCGACGCGGTCGCGCGTGAGCGACTCGAGCGTCGCGGCGGTCCCCGCCAGCGGATGACCGTACGGCGCGCCGCCGAACGCGACGCGGTGCGCGACGCCGCGCGCGAGCGCGCTCGGGTTCGCGTACGCCAGCGCGAGATCGGAGATCGACTTGGTGCGGACGCGCTCGACCTCGCGCGGCGCGAACGCCGGGCGGCGCACGATCTCGTCCATCAGCGCGAGCGCCTGGGGAAACGCCGGCGTCGTCGCGCCGCAGGTGACGATCGAGGCGTCGTAGCCGGAGGCCGCGATGATCCGCGCGCCGAGCGCGTCGCTCGCCGCCGAGATCTCGGTCGCGCCGCGCGCCGACGTCCCTTGCGTGAGCAGCGCGGCGACCAGCGCGGAGAGACCGGCTTCGTCCTCGCGCTCCGCCGCGCCGCCGCAGCCGACGACGAGCTGCGCGGCGACCAGCGGGAGATTCCGCTGCGAGAACGCGACGACGCGCAAGCCGTTGTCGAGCACGCGCTCGACCGGCGCGGGGAGTGTCGCGTCGCGCGGCGGGCCGGGTGCGGGGATCGTCGACGAAGCGATCGTCACGAGGCGGCCCGCAAACTCCCCACCGCCGGATGATATTCGACCGTGGTGCGGTTCTCGGCGCGCAGGTACGCGTTCGCGACGCGCCGCACGTCCTCGCCCGTCACGGCGAGATAGCGCGCGAGATCGCCGTTCACGAGCTCCGGATCGCCGCGCTCCGTCGCCGCGCGCACGAGCTCGAGCGCGACGCCGCCGTGCGTCTGCCGCGAGCGCACGACGCTGCTCGCGATCTGCGTGCGGACGCGCGCGAGCTCGTCCTCGCCGGGCGGCTCCGCGCGCACGCGCTCGAGCTCCGCCGCGAGCGCGGCGCGCGCGGTCGCGAGGTCGACGCCGCCCGCGCACGTCACGCGCACGCCGAACAGGCCGGGATGCTCGCGCAGATCGGCGCTCGCGTACGCGCTGGTCGCGACCTGCTGCTCGTAGACCAGCGAGGTGTACAGCCGCGAGCTGCGCCCGGATCCGAGCAGCGTCTCGAGCACGTCGAGCGCGACCGCGTCGGGATGCGCGGCTTCCGGGATGTGATACGCCTCTTCGACCGCGGCGAGCGGGACGTTCGGCGCGTGGAAGACGCACGTGCGCTCCGCGGTCTGCGGCGGCTCGACGGCATGCACGCGCGGGATCGGCGCGCTCGGCGTCGGGATCGGCCCGAACCAGCGCTCCACCATCGCGAACGTCTCGTCGAGATCGAGGTCGCCGGCGACGACGAGCACCGCGTTGTCGGGCCGGTAGTACGTCGCGTGGAACGCGACGACGTCGTCGAGCGAGGCCGCGTTCAGCTCCGCCGGGCTGCCGATCACGCCGCGCCGGTACGGGTGCACCGTGTACGCTTCGCGGTTGACGAGCTCGTCGAGCATCCCGTACGGCTCGGCGAGGATGCGCTGGTCGTACTCGCCGATCACCACGTCGCGCTCGGTCGCGAAGTTCGCCTCGTTCACCGTCAGCGACGCCAGCCGGTCGGCCTCGGCCCACAGCAGCCGCTCGAGGTGGTTCGACGGGACGATCTCGTAGTAGTTCGTGATGTCTTCCGAGGTGAACGCGTTGTTGAAGCCGCCGACGTCCTCGGTCAGCCGGTCCATCGTCTCGGGGGCGGTCCCCGAGGTCCCCTTGAACATCAGGTGCTCGAAGAGGTGCGCGAACCCGGAGCGCCCCGGCGGATCGTCCTTCCCGCCGACGCGGTAGGCGACGTTGATCGCGACCGAGGGGACGCGCCGGTCGGGGACGAGCAGGACGCGCAAGCCGTTCGAGAGCGTGCGGTCGGCGTAGCGGATCGGCGCTACCTCGATCGCCGAGGCGGAGATCGTCGGAACTGTGGTCACGGGCTTTCGGATGATCCCCGCGACGGCCGCCCGTCCCTGCTCGGCGGCGCCCGGCGGGTCATTGACAATCGAACATATGTTCGATATGCTCGGGCTCCCATGAGCGTCGATCCGGCCTTTGCCGCCCTGCGCGAGCGCTTCGACCGTCGTCACCGGGAGACGACGGCCGCGGCGTTCGCGCTCGGGGACGAGGCGCTGGTTCGGACGGAGATCGGCTCGCTGGATGCTGCGTTGGGTGGCGGTTTCCCGCGCGGGACGATCGCGACGCTCGAGGGACCGCCGAGCTCCGGGAGGAGCGCGCTCGCCGCGCGTCTCCTCGCGGCGGCGACGCGGCGCGGGTTGGGAGCGGTCGTTGGGGTGGACCTCTTCCCGCCTGCGCTCGCGGCGGCGGGCGTCCGGCTCGAACGGCTGCTGGTGATGGCCCGCATCGGCGAGCCGTCCGAGGCCGCGCGCGCCGCCGACATCGTCGTCCGCTCGGGCGCGTTCACCGTCGTCGTCATCCCGGCGCTCCGCGGCGGCCGCGGAACCGGGACCGCGGCGTGGACGCGCCTTGCGAGCCTCGCGCACCGCACCAACACGCTGCTGGTCGCGCTCGGCGAGGACGCCTCGCCGGAGCTGCGCTACGTCGCCTCGGTGCGGCTCGAGACGGCGATCGAGCGCGTCCGCTGGAACGGCCCGCCGGGACATCTCGGCGAGCTCGCGGGGTTCGACGTGCGCGCGGTCGTCCGCAAGCACAAACGCGCCGCCCCGGTGGGCGACGCGCTGGTGCGGTGCGAGCCGTTCGAGGACCGTCCGGAGCCGGCCGACCTGCGCGAGCGCGAGCTGGTCACGAACGCGCCGGCGGGGGAGCGCCGAAGGGCTCTCTAGCGGCGCTGGTGCGCGCGGTTGTGCTTGTCGTAGTAGATCCGGTCGGAGAGCCGGTTCTCCTCGCGGTTGAGCTGGCGGTACTGCGCTTGCGTGAGATGACCGTCGTCGCGGCGCAGGTCGCGATTGCGCTGCGCCTGGATGCGGTCTTCCTCATTGTCGAGGCGCTGGTACTCGCCGTACGTCAGCGAGCCGTTCCGCACGCCTTGGTCGATGCGCGCGGTTTCGTGATGGAGCCGCTTCTCGACTTCGCCGGCGTTCGCGGCGAGCGGCGTGACGAGCGAGGCGAGAAGCGCGGTGGCGACGATGGCTTTCGTGAACATCCGATGTCTCCTGAAGCGATGTGGTCGTCGATGAATGCGTGGCGGAAACGTTCCGCGCAGTCATCGTACGCATCGCGCGCCCGCCGCATAACCCGATCTCAGCGAACGCTCACGGTGCTCTCAGGGGCATCTCATCTTCGCGTGCGCTACGGCGAGGGCACCGGGCGCGGGAGCATCGAGACGCCGGCCGCGTCGGCGATCGCGGTCGCGTCGATCGAGAGCGCGCGCACGGTCTGCAAACTGCCGAAGCACGAGACGTCGCCGGACATCACGCCGCGGTACCCGATCTGCGTCGTCGAGCCGAACGAGGTGCTCTTCATGCAGTGCGGGAGCTGCAGCTTGTCGAGCGGGCCGGCCGCTTTGAGATCGGCGAAGAAGTGGGCGGCGAGCGACTGCGGGATGCGCTTCTTGAGCGGAACGTCGCCCTGCTGCAGCGCGGTCGTCCCGTCGGCGAAGACGCGCAGCCGGTATCCGGCGCGGTTCGTCGAGCCGGAGTTGACGATCAGCGCCTCGCCGCCGCCGGTGGGGATGCGCAGGTACGCGGGCGCGGGGCCCGGCGTCGCCGAGGCCGAGGCGTCGGGGACCGGCCCGAACGTCGGGATCGCGAGGAGCAGGAGCGCGAGCAGCATGTCCGCTCAACGCATTCCCGCGCGGGCGGCGTTTCCCGCGGCGGCCGCCTGATGCCGGTCGTCTGCGTCTGGATCCCGGCGTTCCGGCTCGCCGTCGCGCGGCTCACCCAGCCCGAGATCGAGCTCGACGCGCCGTTGATCCTGGCCGGCCGCTCGCCGGCGTCGGGGCAAGGGCGCGGGCGGGTCGTCGACTGCACGCCGACGGCGGCGGCGCTCGGGGTGCGGCGCGGGATGACGCTGACCCAGGCGCAAGCGGTCGCGCACGACGCCCGGACGGTCTTCGACGACCCGGCCGCCGACGCGCGGGTCTGGGCCGAGGTGCTCGACGCGCTCGACGCCGCCTCGCCGATCGTCGAGGACGACGGGCCCGGCCGCGCGTTCCTCGAGATGCACGGGATCGCCGGCGAGGGCGCCGGCTGGATCGCCGCGGTCCGCGGCGCTCTCGCCGGGTTCGACCTCCCGGCGCGGATCGCGCTCGGCCCGAACCGCTTCGTCGCGCACGCCGCCGCCCGGACCGGCGGCGCGCCGGGCGGCGAGGCGAGGGTCGGCGAGGACGGCGCCGCGGCGTTCCTGGCGCCGCTCTCGCTCGACCTGCTCCCGATCGAGGCGGGGACGCTGGAGCGGCTGCGGCTGCTCGGCGTGACGACGCTCGGCGGGCTCGCCGCGCTCCCGCACGGCCCGTTCGTCCGCCGCTTCGGCGCCGAGGCGGCCCGGTGGCACGACCTCGCGCGCGGGATCGACGAGCGGCCGCTGAAGCCGCGTCCGCGCGCCCTGCGCGTCGACCGCGCGCTCTACGGCGAAGGCGAGGCGACCTCGGAAGAGCAGGTGCTCTTCGCGCTGCGCACGCTGGTCGGCCGGGTCGTCGACGATCTCTGCGCGGCGGGGAAGCGCGCGGGGCGGCTGGTGCTGCGGCTCGAGTGCGAGGACGGCGAGATCCGCGAGCTGACGACGCGCGTCGCGCAGCCGACCGCGGTGCCCTCGACGCTGTTCGAGCTGCTGCGCGCGCGGCTCGAAGGCGTCGTGCTGACCTCGCCGGTCGTCGGCTTGCGGCTCGCCGCCGAAGAGCTCGCGAGCGGCGGCGTCGAGCTCTCGCTCTTCGCCGCGAGCGATCCCGATCCGGACGCGGTCGGCGTCGTGCTCGCACGGCTCGACGCCGCGTTCGGCGAAGGGAAAGCGCTGCGCGCGCGCGCGGTCGACGGCCCGCGCATCGAGCGCCGCTACGTGCTCGAGCCGTTCACGCTCAAAACCCTTGGAGCTTGTCCTGAGCTCGTCGAAGGACGCGCCGAGCCTCCGCCGCTCCCCGCGACGGCGACGCTGCAACTGCGCATCGTCGAGCCGTACGCGATCGACGTGCGCGTGATCGACGGCGTGCCGCGCTTCGCCGGCTCGCCGCCGCAGCAGATCGTCGAGCTCGCCGGCCCGTGGCGCGCCGAAGAAGGCTGGTGGTCCGCCGCGCTGTGCCGCGCGCACGACGCGCTCGCGCGCGACGAGTACGACGTCTGTCTGGAAGACGGTGCGCTGCTCCGCATCGCGCGCGACGAGACGAGCGCGCCGCACGGCGCGTGGAGCGTCCGCGGCGTCTACGACTGAACCGGCGCCTCGCGAACAGGCGTGCTCGCGCCGAGCGGGTACAGGGACCGGGATGGACCCTCTCGACCCGCTCGGCGATCGCGACGACCTGGACGACGATGAGGACGAGGAAGCGTCCCCACCGCAGTTCTACCTCACGACGTTCATCCCGCGCCCGGCCTGGTACGCGCTGAACGTCGAGGACGCGACCGCGTTCCTCCGCGACCGCGTCGCGCAGCTCAACGAAGCGTTCGTCGAGGAAGACGAAGGGGTCGTGTGGGCGCACCGCTACCACGTGATGGAGCGCTCGCGCGAGGTCGACGCGGTCGTGCTGCTGTGGATCATCATGTCCGACGAAGCGCTGAACACGCTGGAGAACACGCTGCGCCGCTCCGACGTGAACGAGTACTTCGACTGGAGCGTGATCGGCGGCGAGCAGAACAACGCCCCCGCCGACAT
>DATHLL010000341.1:0-5006 GCA_035488195.1 Candidatus Elarobacter sp.
ACCGCGCTGAAGATCGACCGGGCGTTCATCCGCGAGGTCGCCGACGATGCGTACGATCAAGCGATCGTCGGTTCGATCGTCGCGGTCGCGCGCACGCTCGGTCTGCACGTCACCGCCGAAGGGCTCGAGACCGACGAGCAGGTCGCGTTCGTCGCCTCGCTCGGATGCGACGAGGTGCAAGGGTTCAGGTTCGGCGGGCCGATGCCGGCTTCGCAGCTCGAGGAAGCGCTCGCGCCGCAGCGCATGCGCGTGCTCCAGCGGGGCGCCTGACCTCGGAATCCCCCGATCCCAGGAGCATCCCCAGCTTATCGTCGCGGTACGCTAGCGGACGAGAGAGAGGGGGCGGACGTGGCGATCGTGTGGAGAGTCGAGGACGAGGCGGAACGGGTGCTGCGCGCGCGGCGCGCGTTTCGGGAGCGCTTGGTCGCGATCACCGTGCCGCCGTCCGACGTCGACGCCGCCGAGCTGATCTACGGCGAGCTGGTCGCCAACACCGTGCGTTATGCGAACGAGGGAGCGGTCGAAGCCGCGCTCGAGATCCACGACGGCGACGCGCCGGTGCTGGTCGTGCGCGACCGCGGGCCCGGCTTGCGGGCGTGCCCGTGGACGCCGCGCCGCGACCCGTACGCGGAGTCCGGGCGCGGGCTCGGTCTGGTGGAGTTGCTCGCGCGCGACGTTCAGGTCGACGACGCGCGCGGCGGCGGGACGGTGATCCGCGCGACGCTCCCCGTCGTGCCGCGCCGGGACGCAGCTTAGCACGACACGACGAGGCGCGAGCTTACTGGCCCGTGCCTAACAGCAGCCGCACCTCGTAGGTGCGCGGCCGCGCGTAGTGGGTGCCCTGCAGGCTGTTGTTCAGCACGATCGCGTAGCGGTCGTCGAACAGGTTACGCACGGCGAACGCGAGCTGCGCGCCGGGCGCGATGGGCACGCCCTTCGCGACGTCGAACGTGAGGTGCGGGGGCACCTTGCAGTTCACTGCGTTTCCGAGCGGGAACGGCGGGCAGAGCGTCGGGTCGCCGAGCGAGAGACCGCTGCCGTACTCCGCGTCGAACGAGAACCAGCCGCCGTGCCGGTCGTTCAGGAGCAGCCCTGAGGTCACGTCCCAGTGCTGGTCGTGGTCGGCCTGCACGAGATCGCCGCCCGGCGGGCCCGCGGCGGCGCAGTTCTGGAGGAGCTGCGTCTCGCAGTTCGTCGAGTTCAGCGCCATCGCGTGCGAGACGTTGGCGTAGAAGCGTCCGTTGCGCGCGAGCGGGAGCGTGTACGAGACCGTCTGCGAGTCGACGCGCCCGATCGGGAAGTTGATGTCCTGGTGCAAGTTCGTCGCGCCGATCTGCGTGTCGTCGATCCAGTCGGTCGAGACCTTGTGCGAGATGCGAACGCCGAGGTCGGCCCGGCCGAGCGGGAAGTGTCCGCCGACCTCGTAGAGCGAGTCGCGCTGTGGGCGCAGGTCGTTCCCCGCGGTCGTGATCGTCCCGGGGACGTAGAGCGCCTCGGCGGCCGACGGCGAGACGTTCTCGAACGAGAACGGCACGAACAGCCGGCCGTAGTACGCGTACACGCTCGCGCGCGGCGAGAGGATCCGCGTGAGCTTCACGCGCGGGCTGACCTGGAAGAAGCCGTCGTGGAAGTCGGTCGAGAAGAGCTGGAACGCGTCGGCGCGCACGCCGTAGTCGAGCCGCCATTGCGGCGACCACTGCCAGCCGTCCTGGACGAACATCTCTTCGGTGTGCCCGACGTTCGGCGCGTTGTCGACCACGGTGAACGGAGCACCGGCCGGCGAGAGCGCGTTGCCGCCCTGCAGCGTGATCGTGTAGTTCTTCGTAATCGTCTCGGCGCCGTAGATCCCGCCGGCGTGCAGTTCGTGGTTCCCGGTGCGGTAGATGAAGTCGGCGTTCATGCGGTAGTCGACCGCTGTCCGGTCGGCGAAGACCGAGAAGGCGCCGCAGTCGCTGAAGTCGGTGCAGGTCGTCCCGGCGCCGGGCGCGAGATCGTTCGAGAGGTCGTTCGTGTCGAGCAGCCGCGAGCGTTTGAACGACGGCCCGAACGAGAGCACGCCGCGGTCGCCGATCGCGTGCCGGTAGATCAGCGAGGCTGCGGTGTCGTTCTGCAGCTCGTTGTCGTCGGTGCTCGCCGGCGTGCCGTTCGCGGTGTCGGGCGGGATCTGGAACGTCTGCAGGCTGTGCGAGAGGTCCAGCGTGAGATTGTCCTCGCCGCGCAGCGGAAGCGTGAACCGCATGAACTGCGAGGCGGTGCTCCCGGCGTCGTGCACCGGGTCCGGGACCGCGGGATCGAGCGCGCGGCCGTCGTGGAAGAAGCGCGCGCCGACGTAGAGCGAGCCGTTCCCGCCGACCGGCGTGTGCGCGCTGATCACGCTGTCGGCGAGCCCGAACGAGCCCGCGCGCAGATCGAGAGCCGCGCCCGGCGGACCGGTCTTCGAGCGCGTCGAGATGTTCACGACGGCGGCGAACCGGTCGCCGTACTGCGCCGGGTACGCGCCTTCGAGGACCTCGACGAAGCCGACGTTGGCGGGATCGATCTCGTTGCCGAGCACGCGGTTGAGACCTTGCGGCACCTCGATCCCGTCGACCAGGTAGTTGATCCCGTTGTGGTCGCCGTTGATGTGGATCTGGCCGTTGCTCCCGCGCGCGGCGGTCGGGAGTTGCGCGAAGATGTCCGGCAGGCTGTTCGCCGCCGGACCGCGCTGGAGCTGATCGCCGTTGATCACGACGTCGGTCCCCGAGGCGTGCGTCGCGCGCGTGCTGGTGACCGCGACGCGTCCGATCTGCTGGATCGGCGAGGTGTCCAGGGTGACGACGGCGCCGGAGGAGGTAAGGTCGACCTGCGTGCTGACCGGCCCGTTCGGGCCCGGAACCGAGACGACGTACGTCCCGATCGCGAGCGCGTTGAACCTGAACGATCCGGTCGCGCCGGTCGTCGTCCGCAAGGTCAGGTTGTTGCCGGAGAGCGTCACCATCGCCGAGGCGACGGGCTTCCCTTGTGAGGTGACGGTTCCGGCGATGGACGTCGTCGCTTGCGCGAGCGCGGCCGACGTGCTCGCGAGCACGACGGCAAAGATGAGGACGAGCGCACGGAGCGGCTCGCCGCGAAAATGACGGCTGAACATGATTCCCTTCGCAACTGTGCAGTGATTCGAGCCGCGCTAGAGGGGCGCGGCGAGACGATCAGCGTGCGAAGGTCGGCGGCGGGCGGTTCGGGACGAAGAGCCGGAAGGGGACGGTGGCGCGCGCCGGGCGCGGGGCGCGGCGGCGGAGGGTCGCGCGCGGCGGCGCCGGCGCGATCGAGGCGAGGAGCGCGACCAGCAGCGCGACGACGCGGTCGCGGGTCGCGCGGAACAGGAAGGCTGAGACGAGCAGCGCGACCAGCCCGCAGAGCAGCGCCATGACGAGCCGTTCCGGGTCGAGCGAGACGCCCTCCGGTGCGAAGAGCAGCGCCGCGATCCCGGCCTGGACCGCGAGCCCGAAGAGCGCGACGCGGGGCGTCACGGGGCCGAGCGCGGCCCGGACGAGGGCGAGCCGGCGGCGGCGCTCGCGCGCCGGCCCGATCAGCCCGAGCGGGACGGCGACGGCGGCCAGCAGGCCGAGCGCGGCCGCGACCATGAGCGCGTGCGCCGGGGAGTCCCAGACGAACGCCCGGGCGCCCACCGCGTGGACCACGCCGTGCACCAGGACGGCCGAGGAGAACGTCAGCGCGGCCCAGAGGCCGAACGCCGCGCGACGCCGGGGGAACATGATCCGCATTGTTCCGGACGAGACTGGCACCGTCCTCGGAAGAGAGTGCCTAGTCGTTGCCGCCCGGGCGCGCAGAGGAGGGGCGGGTCGGGGCCGCAGGTCCCGCCCGGCCCGGTCCGAAGCATCGTCCCCCCTCCCCCGCCATCCGCTGGAAAGAGCCATGCATACCCCGTCCGCCTTCGAGTCCGCCGACACCGTGAACCGGGTCGTCGCGCTGCTGCTGCGCTTCCCGGAGCTCCACAGCGTCCGCTCGAACCCGGCCGAGGCGACGCTGACGCTCTCGTTCGCGGTGCGCGAGCGGCTCGACCGCGCGGCGACGCGCGCGCTCGGCGATCACGTCGGCGACCACGTCCGCGCGCTGCTCGACCTGCGCGGCGAGGAGCCGGGGAAGATCGCCGTGACGTGCGACCGCGACGCCGCGGTGACGTTCGTGCACGTCACGCGCGACGCCGAGACGTTCGCGCGCGAGGAGCTCGAGCTGCTGGTCGCGCTGTTCGGCGCGCGCTACGGCGAGCGGCTCGTCCGCGACGACGCCGGCGACGCGGCGGCGGGCGACGAGCAGACGCCGCGCGACGAGGATCTCGACGTCGCGCTCGACTTGCTGCGCGACCCGTCGGCGCGCCAGAAGCTGGTCGGGTTCCGCGAGGAGCAACGCGTGCTCGTCTACTTCGTGCACGCCCGCAAACGCACGAAAGCCAGGGCCCGATCCTAACGCCGAGCACCGTCACCATCCTCGTCGTCGGCGACGTCATGGGCTCGCCGGGCCGCGAGGTCCTGAAGAAGCACCTCGCCCTCGCGCGGGAGCAGCACCACGCCGACGCGGTGATCGCCAACGGCGAGAACGCCGCGGGCGGCTTCGGGCTGACCGTGCAGACCGCCGACGAGATGTTCGCCGCGGGCGTCGACTTCATCACCAGCGGCAACCACATCTGGGACAAGCGCGAGTTCCGGCCGGTCCTCGACGAGCACGACCGCATCCTGCGCCCCGCGAACTATCCGAAGGCGCTCCCCGGGCGCGGCGCGGCGACGTTCACCGCCGCGAACGGCGTCGAGGTCGGGGTGGTGAACCTGATGGGGCGCGTCTTCATGCCGCCGGTCGACGACCCGTTCAGCATCGGCCGGGAGCTGGTCGACGACCTGCGCGCGGTCACGCCGGTGATCGTCGTCGACGTGCACGCCGAGGCGACCTCGGAGAAGGTCGGGCTCGGGCGGTTCTTCGACGGGTCGGTCTCGCTGGTCTACGGGACGCACACG
>DATHLL010000342.1:0-2517 GCA_035488195.1 Candidatus Elarobacter sp.
AAGCGAAGGAAACGAAGAAGAAGAAGACCGAGCCGCCCGCGCTCGGGCGGCTCGGTGCGGAGCAATGGCTCGCGGTGCGGCAGAAGAGCGGGGCGGGGCCGATCGAGCCGAAGCCGCGGCGCGGGACGCGCGCGGAGCACGAGCGCGAGGCGCTCGAGCGCGAAGCCGGCGATTGATCGTCTCCGAGCCGCTCGCGCGCGCCCTCCGCGAGGCGGCGCTCGTCGTCGTGCAGGCGCCGGCGGGCTACGGCAAGACGACCAGCGTGTGCGAGGCGCTTGCCGGTGATCCTGCGGTCGCGTGGTACGACGCGCAGCCGTGGGAAGCGGACGCGTTCGTCCCGGCGCTGCTCGGACGCGTGCGCGCCGTGCGGCCCGACGCGGGACGGCTGACGTTCGGGCTCGCGGAGCAAGGCGCGGAGCCCGAGCGGCTCGGCGCGGCGTTCGCCGACGAGCTGCGGCACGTCGACGCGCCGCTGCGGATCGTCGTCGACGACGCGCACGTCCTCGGCACCTCGTTCGCGGCGTTCGCCGCGAGCCTCGCACGGCGGATGCCGGAGCCGGTGCGGCTGGTGCTGCTCGCGCGGACGCCGCTCGACGTCGGCCTGCCCGAAGCGGTCGCCGCGGGACGCGGCGCACTGGTCGACGCGAACGCGCTGCGGTTCGGCGAAGCGGAGTTGCGCGCGCTCGCGCGCGCGCTCGGAGCCGCGCTCGACGAGGAGCGCGTGCGCGCGCTGCTGCTACGCACCGAAGGCTGGCCGATCGCGGTCGCGCTCGCGCTGCGCGCGCCCGACTCGTCCGACGTGCTGCTCGGCGAGCTGGTCGCGCGGCGGCTCGACGCGCTCCCGCCCGCCGATCTCGCGCTGCTCGAAGCGACCGTCGCGTACGACACGGTCGAGCCCGACGTCGTCGCGCCGGACGACGCGCTCGTCGTCGCCGCCGGCGCGCACGCTCCCGCCGTCGTCATGTCGCGCGCGCAGGTCGCGGAGCGGTTCGGCGCGCTGGCGCGCGAAGGATCGTTGGCGGCCGCGGTGGGCGGCGGCGTGCGCGTCCACCCGCTCGTGCGCGAAGCGCTCGTGCGGCGGATCGGCGAGGGCGCGCTCGCGGTGCGCCACGCGGCCGCCGCGCGCGCGTACACGCACGCCGGGCGGCTGCGGCCCGCGCTGTTCCATCTCGACCGCGCGCACGACGTCGAAGCGGACGTCGCGTTCCTGCGCGAGCACGCCGCCGCGGCGGTCGCGTCGGGCTTGACCGACGGCGTGCGTGCCGCGCTCGCCCGCGTGCGCGCCGCCGACGCCGACGAGCCGGCGCTGGTCGCGCTCGTCGACGGGCTGCTCGCGAAAGCGCGCGGCGACGACGGCCGCCCCGCGTTTTCCGCCGCGGCGCGCGAGGCCGACGCGCGCGGCGACGACGTGCTCGCGTTCCACGCGCGGCTGCAGTCCGTCGAAGGCGATCTCGCGCACGGCGACGACGTCGCGCCCGAACGGATCGACGATCTGCTGGCGCGCGCGCCGGCGCACGGCGCCGCGGCGATCGGGATGGCGATCGTCCGCGCCGGCTGGGCGGACGCGGTGGCGGGGCGCTTCGCGCAGGCGCTGGCGCGGCTCGACGCGCTGGCCGGCGAGGACGCGGGCGTCTTCGCCGACGTCGCGCCGCTCGAAGCGTACGCGCACGTCGCGCTCGGCGACTTCGAGGCCGGCGAGCGCGCCGCGAACGCGCTGATCGAAGCCTGGGCGTCGAGCGACGATCTGGTGCGCTACTCCGGCGCGCTGGTCTGGGCCGCGCGCTTCGCGCTGCTGCGCGGCGACACGACGGCGGCGTACGAGCTCGCGCGCGAGGGCGAGCGGATCGCGCGCCCGTTCGTGCTTCGCGCGCAAGCCGCCGCGCTGCACGCGACGCTCGCCGAGGCGTCGCTGCACGCGGGCGACACCGCGCTCGCGCGCCGCGAAGCGCGCGCGGCGCTGCGCTCCGCCGACGCCGCCTGGTACGCGCGCGACGCGCAGCGCACGCGCGCGCTCGCGACGCGCATCCTCGCGCGTGCCGACGCGCTCGACGGCGATCTCGTCGCGGCGCTCGCCGCGAGCGACGGCGACGACCCGATCGCGCTCGCGGACGCCGCGGCGTTCGCCGCGCTCGCCGGTGCGGCCGACGCGGCGGAGCGCCGCGCGCGAGCGCGCGACGCGCTCTCCGGAGCGACGCCGGTCGACGGCGCCGACGCGGTCGCGCTGTGGACCGCGGCGGAGATGCTCGACGCGTTCGACGCGGCCGGCGACGGCGGCGTCCGCACGGCGCTGCGCGCCTCGGCGTTCGACGGGCTGATCGCGCGGCGCGCCGCGACGCCCGGCGGACCGCGCTTCGAGACGCGGATCGCCGGCCGACTCGGCCTGCCCCACGGCCGCACGGCGGCGCATGCGCAGCCGCACGAGCCGCTGGTCGAGCAGCTCACGCCGCGCGAGCACGAGATCCTCGAGCTGCTCGCGGTCGGGCTCACCAACCGCGAGATCGCGCAGCGGCTGATCCT
>DATHLL010000343.1:0-4100 GCA_035488195.1 Candidatus Elarobacter sp.
GGCCCGGACGTCGGCGGACCGCACGGCCCGTACCGCCAGAGCGAACGCTCCGCGATCTACCGGCGCTACGCGGACGAGCTGCTCGCGAACGAGCACGCGTTCCGGTGCTTCTGCACGCCGGACCGGCTCGACGCGATGCGCGCGGCGCAGCGCGCCGCGAAGACGCCGCAGAAGTACGACGGCCACTGCCTGGCGATCCCGGCCGAGGAGTCGGAGCGGCGCGCGGCGGCCGGCGAACCGTTCGTGGTGCGGATGAAGGTTCCGGCGATCGGCACGTGCGTCGTCAACGATCTCGCGCGCGGGCCGGTCCCGTTCGAGTACGAGACCGTCGACATGCAGGTGCTGCTCAAGTCCGACGGCCTGCCGACGTACCACCTCGCGAACGTCGTCGACGACCACCTCATGGAGATCACGCACGTGATGCGCGGCGAGGAGTGGATGTCGTCGGCTCCCAAGCACCTGCTGCTCTACGAGTACTTCGGCTGGGAGCCGCCCGTGCTGATGCATCTCCCGCTGTTGCGGAACCCCGACAAGTCGAAGCTCAGCAAGCGCAAGAACCCGACCGGGATCCTGTTCTACGAGCGGATGGGCTACCTCGCCGAGGCGCTGCTGAACTTCCTCGCGCTGCTGCTCGCGCCGGTGCAGGAAGGGCATGAGATCTTCGACCTCGCCGATTTCACGGCGCGCTTCGATCCGGTGAAGATCTCGCTCGGCGGACCGGTCTTCGACGTCGCGAAGCTCGACTGGCTCAACGGCAAGTACCTGCACGCGCTGACCGCGGGACAGCTGCTGCTGCGCGCCCAGTCGTGGGGCTTCGACCGCGACCGGCTGCTGCGCATCGCGGAGCTGGCTCGGACGCGCGTCGAGCGGCTCGGCGATCTGGTGCCGGCCGCGGCGTATCTGTTCGCGGGGCGCATCCCGGTCACGGCGGAGTCGTTCGCCGGGACGAAGCTCGACACGACGGAGATCCGCAAGGCGCTCGCGCTCGCGATGTGGCGGCTCGACGGTGAGCGCGCCTTCGACCTCTCGACGATCGAGCGCGTGCTCAAAGGCGTCGGCGAGACGCTCGGCAAGAAGTTTCGCGACCTCGCGCGCCCGTACTACGTCGCGATGACCGGTTCGCCGACCTCGCTGCCGCTCTTCGACTCGATGGAGCTGCTGGGCCGCGACATCGTGCGCGAGCGCTTCCGCGTCGCGCTCGACGCGCTCGGCGGCGTCAGCGCCAAAGAGCAGAAAGAGTGGCAGCAGCTCCCTTTCCCGGCGGGCCCGGCGACGGCTGAAGAGCACGGTCTCGCCGAAGCCGCGACGGTGTCGGCGTGAGCGCGCGCGCGATCGTCCTCGCCGCCGGCAAGGGGACGCGGATGAAGTCGAAGCGCCCCAAGGTGCTGCACGAGCTGTGCGGGCGGCCGATGCTGTGGTGGGTGCTCGAGGCGCTGCGCGGCTCGGGAGCCGACGAGATCGTCGTCGTGACGAACCCCGAGCTCGACGCGGCGATGGACGCGTTCCCCGGCGTGCGGACCGTCGTGCAGGAGGAGCAGCTCGGGACCGGCCACGCCGTGCGGATCGCGCTCGAGGCGATCGAGCCGCGCGACGGCTGCGTCGTCGTCGCGTACGGCGACATGCCGCTCGTCGACCGCACGATCTTCGAGGACGTCCAGGCGGCGATCGATCCGGACGCCGGGACGGCGCTCGCGCTGGTGACGGCGGTCATGCCCCTGCCGTCGAGCTTCGGCCGGATCGTGCGCGAGGACAGCGCCGTACAGCGGATCGTCGAAGCGAAGGACTGCACCCCTGAGCAGCTCGCGATCGCCGAGATGAACGCCGGCATCTACGCATACGACGAGCCAGCGCTGCGCGAGGCGATCGCGAACGTCGGCAACGACAACGCGCAGCGCGAGTATTATCTCACCGACACGATCGAGCTGCTGATCGCCTCCGGCCGGCGCGTCGCGCCGGTCCCGGCCGCGGACTACCGCAGCGTCCTCGGCGTGAACGACCGCGTCGAGCTTGCCGCGGCGCGCGAGATCGTCAACCGCCGGCTGTGCGAGGAGCACATGCGCGCCGGCGTGACGATCGTCGACCCGGCGACGACGTACCTCGATCCCGGCGTCTCGATCGCACCCGACGCCGTGATCCATCCGAACACGACGCTGTGCGGCGGGACGCGAATCGGCGCCGATTCGCAGATCGGCCCGAACGCGCGGATCACCGACGCGGTGATCGGCGAGCGCTGCAAGATCCACGACAGCGTCGTCGCCTCGAGCGAGATCGCCGACGACGTCCACGTCGGCCCGTTCGCGCACCTGCGCGGCGGCACGGTCCTCGGCAGCAACGTGCACATCGGCAACTTCGTCGAGACGAAGAAAGCGCGACTCGCCGACGGGGTCAAGGCCGGCCACCTGACATACCTCGGCGACGCGACGGTCGGGGCCCGCACCAACATCGGCGCCGGCACGATCACCTGCAACTACGACGGCGTGCGCAAGAGCGAGACCCGCATCGGCGAGGACGCCTTCATCGGCACGAACTCCTCGCTCGTCGCCCCGATCGCGATCGGCGACCGCGCGATCACCGGCGCCGGCACGGTCGCGATCCGCGACGTCCCGCCGGACGACAAAGTCGTCGGCAACCCGGCCCGCTCGATCGCGAAGAAGCCCGCCGGCACCTGAATGTAGAGACCGCGCGCATCCTTGATGCGCCGGGATCTTCGATTCAGGCCCGTTCGTTCGCGTGACCGAGGCGTGCGTGCTCGCGCTCGGCCAGTCTGAGAAGGTATCGCGTTTCAGGGTGCTGGAGCACTGCTTGTGCTCGTTCGAAGCGCAGCCACTGGGTCGGGCGGTGTTCGAACGCCGGACCAGTGTCGTTCGAGTCGTACAGATATTCCATCAAATAGTACTTCGCACGGACGCGCTGTCCGCAGATGTCGTATTCGACGACATCCAGCACGCGGCGGGGCGCGGCGACGACCGAGGTTTCTTCGCGCACTTCGCGCGCCGCCGCCTCGGCGTGCCCCTCGCCGCGCTCGATGTGTCCCTTCGGCAGTGCCCATACACCGGCGTCCGCCTTCGCTTTGCCTACCGTCAAAAGGATTTCCGGTCCGTTCGCGGTCGGCCGGAAGACGACACCGCCCGCGTGCGTCGGACGGCGCGCGAAATGCGCTGCTCGACTCAGCGCGTGACGCCGTTCTGCGTACCACGCCTGGGTCCGATACCCCACCACGCCGGCGGCAAGCGCGATGATGATCCGCTGAAGCTCGGTCTGCGCGGCGATCGTCCACGGCAGCAGCAAGATCACGCCTACGAGTGCGGTGAGGAGCAACCCGTTGACGACCATCATGAAGTCCTGCAATCCGCCGAATGTGCGGCCCCCGAAGCCGGATATTCCCACCGCGTAATACCCGAACAACAGGTCGTTTCCGAGGGCTTGGTCCTTGAACCGCTGTCGAATCTCGTCCAGGTCGCGCTTGCACAGATCGGTATGGTCGTCCCGCGCGATGAGCCGCAGGAAGCTCAGCGCGCCGATGACGAGCAGAGCCGACAGCAGCGATGCCAGCACCAATTGCAGCGGCGGTTGCCCGGCCATTCCGCGGTTGCTCACGCCGATTCCGACCGCGGTCAATACCGCGCCGCTGAAACCGACGAATAAGTTGAGCCGGTTCTCGCCGAGCTTTTCGCTGTCCTGAAGTGCCTGCGCTCGGTAGCGGTAGTCCTCCAGCAAGAGGGCTTTGGCGTCGTCGAAATCACGGTTCATGAGCGCGACTCCTCGAAATCCGGCGTCCGATGTTCCCAGGCAGGCGTTCAGCCGGCGTCGTCCCGCCGGCGAGGCCTTGGAGCAGGCAGGAAACGCATCTTCGCGGGACGTTCTCCCGTCTCATGGAGGCGCATCCTCGAGATTTCATCGGCTACGGCGCGAACCAACCCGATCCGAAGTGGCCGAACGGCGCGCGGCTCGCCGTCCAAATCGTGATGAACTACGAGGAAGGCTCGGAGTACGCCATCGAGCACGGCGACCCGGTCTCGGAGACGTACCTGACCGAAGTGCCCGGCGCGACGGTCGGGCCGGGGAAGCGCGATCTGATCGTCGAGTCGGTGTACGAGTAC
>DATHLL010000344.1:0-2846 GCA_035488195.1 Candidatus Elarobacter sp.
CCGGACTCCCCGCCGCGACGCCGTCCGCGCGGCCGTCCGCATCGCCGACGCCGATCCCGTACTCGAATCCGCAGACCGATGCGCTCGCGCGGCAATGGCTCGAGGACGCGATCGCCGGCAAGATCGACCTCTCGAAGCTGCGCGCGAGCTCGCGCGCATCGCTCCGCCTGCCGCGGTATCAAGCGGCGCTGCGCGACCTGGCGCGGGTCGGCCCGCGTATGTACCGGCTCGTGAACGTCGATCGCCGCGCGCCGGTCTCGTCGTACCAGTACCTGCTGATCACGCCGAAGCGGACGCTGATCTACATCTTCGGGATCGACGACGACGGGCTGCTCGGCGGCGGCACCGTCTTCGACCCGAACCCGCTCGCCCCGGACCCGCCGGCCGCTCCCCCGGCCGCCGCGTCGTCCGCGCCCTCACCCAGGCCGTCCCCGTAAGGCGGCTTACGGCGAATCCGGGCGGTGGTGCGGTACCGTTATGAGCACGATGAAGCGCAGCACCGTCCTCACCGCCCTCGCCGGGCTGGTCCTCGCCGGCCCGGCCGCCGCGCGCGCCGCGGTGACCCACGTCAGCCA
Source organism: Candidatus Elarobacter sp. (assembly GCA_035488195.1). GTDB lineage: Bacteria > Vulcanimicrobiota > Vulcanimicrobiia > Vulcanimicrobiales > Vulcanimicrobiaceae > Vulcanimicrobium. Next base: position 576 of record DATHLL010000344.1, read on the forward strand.
CAGCGACGCGGAGTGGCGCAAGCTGCTCAGCCCCGAGGCGTATGAGGTGCTGCGCCACGAGGGGACGGAGCGCCCGTTCTCGAGCCCGCTCGACGAGGAGAAGCGCGCCGGCACGTACTTCTGCGCCGGCTGCGATCTCGCGCTGTTCTCGTCGAAGACGAAGTTCGACAGCGGAACCGGCTGGCCGAGCTTCTGGCAGCCGCTGCCGAACGCGGTGAGCACGCACCACGACACCTCGCTGTTCATGGACCGCACCGCGGTGACGTGCGCGCGCTGCGACGGCCACCTCGGGCACGTCTTCGACGACGGCCCGAAACCGACGGGTCTGCGCTACTGCATGAACGGCGTCGCGCTGCGGTTCCGCCCCGGCCGCGCCGCGTAGACGATCAGCACGATCGCCATCACCGCCTGCAGCGGGATCGGCGCGATCACTTTCCAGCTCGCCGGCACGGCGCCGTGCGCGACCGCTAGCGACGGCATCACGACCGCGAACGCCTGGTCGAGCGCACACAGCCACAGCAGCACGCGGAACCGCGCCGGATCCCGGAACGCGACCGCATAGACCAGCGCGACGACCACGAACTCCGCCCCGGCGAACCGCGCGATCAGCGGATCGCGCATCGGGATGTCGAGCAGCGGCGTCATCAGCTCCGGCGCGAACAATCCCAGCAGTCCGACGTACAGGTCGATCGCGAACCCGATCGCCAGCACGACACGGACGATCAGCGTCGGAACGTCGCGCTTCACGACAGCGTGACGAGCGGCGTGCGGGCCTCGACGGTGGCGCCGGGCTGCACGTGAACGGCGCTGACGGTCCCCGCCTTGTGCGCGCGGATCTCGTTCATCATCTTCATCGCCTCGATCACCGCCACGACGTCGCCCTCCGCGACCGCCGCCCCCGGAGCGACCGCGATCTCGACCACGACCCCGTGCATCGGCGAGACGACGTCGTTCCCGGCCGCCGCCGCGGACTTCCGCGCCGAGCCGCCTTTCTTCGGCGTCGCCCCCCGCGCCGCACCACCACCCGCAACGCCGCCCGCGCCACCTCCGGGCCCGACGCCGCTTCCCGCGAGCCCGCCCGCCGCGAAGCCCGCGCCGCCGCCGCCGATCGGCAGATCGACGAACCGCACGCGGAACAACCGGTCGTTCACCTCGACACGAATCGCGTCGTCGGCAATCGCGCCGTTCGCTCCGGCAGTCGCCGCACCGGCCGCGCCAGCGCCGCCGGCCGCGCCGCCATCCGCCTCACCGCGCCCCGCCCCAATGTCACCCTGAGCTTGTCGAAGGGTGAGCGACGCAGCGAACGGTTCCAGCGTCGCCGTCCCGTACGACGCATCCCGAACCTGGTCGAAATCCACCAGCGCCCGCAACAGCGGCAACGTCGTCGGCACGCCGGTGATCACGTACTCGTCGATCGCGCGCCCGAGCCGCTCCAGCGTCTCCTCGCGCGTCCGCCCGCGCACGATGAGCTTCGCGATCATCGAGTCGTAGTCGGGCGTGATCGTGAACCCCGGATACGCCGCCGAATCGACCCGCACGCCGAAACCGCCCGGCTCCTTGTAGCGCTCCACCGTCCCCGGCGCCGGCCGGAAATTCTGCGCGGGATCCTCGGCGTTGACCCGCACCTCGATGGCGTGCCCGCGGAACCCGGCCTCGACCTGCTCCTGCGTGAACGAGAGCGGCCGCCCCGCCGCGACCAGGATCTGCTCGCGCACGAGATCGATCCCCGAGATCTCCTCGGAGACCGTGTGCTCGACCTGGATGCGCGTGTTCATCTCGAGGAAGTAGAACGCGTCGCCGCTGACGAGACACTCGATCGTCCCGGCCGAGTCGTATCCGATCGCCTTCGCCGCCTGCACGCCGGCCGCGCGCAACCCCGCGCGCACGCCGTCGGGGATCAGCGCGGGCGCCTCTTCCCACAGCTTTTGGTGCCGCCGCTGCAGCGAACAGTCGCGCTCGCCGACGTGCAGCACGGTGCCGTGCTTGTCGGCGAGCACCTGCAGCTCGACGTGCTTCGGGTTCTCGAGATACCGCTCGACGTAGATCGTCGGATTGCCGAAATACGCGCTCGCCTCGCGCTGCGCCGTCGAGAACGCCGACTCCAGCTCCTCGACGGTGCGTGCGACTTTCAGCCCCTTGCCGCCGCCGCCGCCCGACGCCTTGAGCGCGAGCGGCAGTCCGTACTTCTCCGCCGCCTGCCGCGCCGCGCCCGCGTCGGCGATCGAGTCCGTCCCGCCCGGCACGACCGGCACGCCGGCCGCGACCATCGCT
>DATHLL010000345.1:0-5388 GCA_035488195.1 Candidatus Elarobacter sp.
TAGTCCGCGTCCATGCGATCGCGTTGCAGCAGGTGCACCCATCGTTCTGCCTCGTGCTCCCGCAAGGTCGCGCCGATGATGCCCGCGTGGCTGCCCGGGCCGATGCTGCCGCGCTTCTCGCCGGTATACAGCACGCGAATCAGGTCGGGAAGCTCGTTGTGGGTGAAGCGTTCCCGCTCGAAGCGGTCCGCCTCCCGGCGGCGCATCGGCGCGATCGCATACCTGGCCGCAAGGTGCGTCACCGTCGCGTAGATCAGGTAGTACCTCCGCGCGATCGCTTGCAGCAGCAGCCGCCCTCGCGCAGCACGGTGCTGGCGCGTTCGAGGCGTTCGCAGAGGGCGGTGAACGTCGCCGGCGGTTCGGGCATGCTTCGATGATGCACGGCGAGGCGGACCGGAAGATGTCCGGAAGATGAGCGGACGATGCCGATGAACCGGGTTGAGCTGTTCGTCGGGCTGCTGCTGGCGGCGATTCCGCTGGTCGGGATCGCGCGGCGGTGGGGCGTGCCCGCGCCGATCGTGCTCGTGCTCGGCGGGCTGGTGCTCGGGTTCGTCCCGGGGCTGCCGCGGGTCGTGCTCGATCCGGATCTCGTGCTGCTGATCTTTCTGCCGCCGCTGCTGTACTGGGAGTCGATCACCGCGCCGACCGACGAGATGCGGGCCAACTGGCGCACGATCTGGCCGCTCGCCCTGGGGCTCACGATCGCGACGATCGCGCTGGTCGCCGCCGTCGCGCGCGCGCTCGTGCCGGAGATGCCGTGGGCGGTCGCGGTCGTGCTCGGCGCGGTCGTCGCGCCGACCGACGAGCTCGCCGTGGTCCCGATCGCCGACCGGCTCGGCGTCCCGCGGCACGTCACCGCGATCGTCGAAGGCGAGTCGCTGCTGAACGACGCGGGCTCGCTCGTGATCTACGTGATGGCGATCGCGGCGGCGGTCGCCGGGACGTTCTCGTGGACGAACGCCGCGGTCGCGTTCGTCGCCGCCTCGCTCGGCGCCGTCGCGATCGGGCTGGCCACCGGCTGGCTCGCCGTGCGCGCGTGGACGATGTTCCGCGACACGCGCCTGCAGGCCGCGATCTCCGTGCTCGTCCCGTTCATCGCGTACGTCCCGGCGGTGCAGCTCAATCTCAGCGGCGTGCTCGCCGTGGTCACGGCCGGGGTGTTCGTCAACCGGCGCACGCCGGTCGTGCTCATGCCGGCGGCGCGGCTGCAGACCGTCGGGTGGTGGGAGACGACCGTGTTCCTCGCCAACGCGGTGATCTTCATCCTCGTCGGTCTGTCGATGCACGCGGTCGTCGGCTCGGCGGTGCTGCACCACCACGGCTGGAGCCAGTTGCTTCTCGTCGCGCTCGCCGTGAACGTCGCGATCCTCGCGCTACGGTTCGCGTGGGCGGGGGTGCAGACCGGCATCCTGCGGCTACGCGGCTCCATCCCGCCGGAGGACGAGTCGTGGAAGCACGCGATCGTCGTCGCCGCGTCGGGGTTCCGCGGCGCGGTCCCGCTCGCCGCGGCGCTGGCGATCCCGATGACGATCGCGCACGGCGCGCGCTTCCCCGACCGCGAGCTGATCGTCTTCGTCTGCTTCAGCGTGATCCTCGTCTCGCTGGTCGGCGGCGGGTTCACGCTGCCCTGGATCATTCGGGCGCTGCGTCTGCGGAGCGACGACACCGAGGAGGCCGAGGTGCGCAAAGCGCTCGCAACCACCGGCGAGGCCGCGCTGCGCCGGCTCGCGGAGCTCGAGCGCGACGGCCTCGTGGCGCCGGAGCACGCGCGCGCGCTGCGCGACCGCTACGAGCGGCAGCGGCGGCGGTTCGCCGAGGGCGCCGAAGCATCCGGAGACGACGACGCGCTCGAGCGCTACGCGGTCGAGCGCGAGCTGATCGCCGCCCAGCGCAGCGCGCTCGTCGAGCTGCGGCGGCGCGGCGAGATCGAGAACAAGGTCCTGCGCCGGCTGCAGCTCACGCTCGACCTGGAGGAGACCGACCTCGAGCGGCTCGTCGCCGACCCGCGCGACATCAGCGAGGAAGAGTCTGAGCTCGACACGTCGGCGCCGGAGATCGAGCTGCGGCCGAGGCAGCGCGGTTGATCGCCTCGCTGCGGTAGGTCCTTGGTCCTATGGCGGCGTGCAACATGACGCGCGCCGCGTTGGTACGAACGTTACGAAGACGGAGGTGTCTGATTCGATGGCGTCCACGTATCAGCAGCGGATCGAGCGGGGCGCCGATCGCTCCGCGATGGCGGACAAGGTCGCGCGCGCGAGGCTTCGCGTCGAGGCGCTCGAGCGCGCGTGCGCCGGGTCGGAGGCGCAGATCGCCGATGCGCAGAGCCATCTCGACGCGATCCCGGCGTACGACCGCGGCTGGCCGGTCGAGGTGATCGGGATCCTGGCGATCGTCGCGATCGTGCTGGAGTGGTATCCGGCGCGGATGATGAGCCTGGTGTTCTTCTTCGCCTCCAAGGTGGAGCTGATCGCGCTGACCGCCGCGTTCGCCGCCGGCGGGTTCCTGCTCGGGCTGCTGCTCGGCGAGCTGCTGCGGCGGCATCGCAAGCCGCAGCTCCACGCGGCGGCCGACTGGGTCTTCCTCGGGCTGGCGATCGTCGCGGTCGTCGGGTTCCTGGGGATCGGCTACGCGCTGCGGCTCGGGTACGCGACCGCCTCGACCGACGCGGCGCAGTCGCCGGTCCAGCCGGTGGTCCAGGCGCTGGCTCTCACGACGCTCGCGTTCATCGGGATCGTCATCGCGTTCACCGCGGGCTACTACCGCGAGTCGGGCGAGGCGATGGGCGTGCGCTACCGGCTGGGCGGCGCGCGCCGGCGGATGCGAACCAACGAGCGGCATCTCGAGGCCGTTCGCACCGAGCTCGAAGCGGCGGAACGCGCCTACGCGCTGGTCGCCGAGCGCGCCGACCGGGCAGCGGCACCGGCCGGTTCCGCCGCGCGGCGCGACCCGGCGGTCGAGACGGTCCGCGGAGACGTCGCCGCCCACGGCGAGGCGAGCGGACCCTCCGTCAACGGAGTCGCCAATCGATAGCGTCACCTTCGCTCGCCTCGTCCGGGCGCTCGCCGGCGCCGCGCTGGTCGCGGCGGCGCTCGCGCTCGCCGGCTGCGCCGACTCCCCGAACGCGGCCGCCTCGCAGGCCGGCGGTGCCTGCGCCAGCCCCTGGCTCGGCCAAGAGCTGCCGGCCGGGACCGCGGTCGAGCTGCTGGTCGCGGCGGGGCCGACGATCCCCGGCGGGCGCTGGCCGGCGTACCGCACGATGGCGACCGCGGTCGCCGCGTGCGCCGCGCCGGGGACCGCGCTGACCGTCCGGCCGATCACGGACAAGTCGCTGACCGAGTTGCCCGTCTTCACCGGGACGCTCCCCGAGCGGACCGGGCAGAACGGGGTCAACGAGCTGCGCTACGCGACCGACGTGCGGGGCTTCGCGCGGCGCGAGGCGGCGGCCGTCGACCGGCTCCCGCAGCTTGCGAAGGACGCGGGCGGCTCCGACCCGCTCGGGGCTTTGACGGCGGCAGGGCAAAGTCTCAGACTCGGCCCGGCCGGTTCCAAGCATGTCGTCATAGCTATCTTCAACGGATGGCAGCAGACGCGAACCCTCAACCTGTTCAGCTATCAGCGCGACCCCGCCGGTTCGACGGGGCCGGCGGTCCGCGCGCTGCGGACCAGCGGAGCGCTGCCCGATCTGGTGGGGAGCGACGTGATCGTCGTCGGGCTGACGCCGGGCGTCTCGTCGATGCAGACGAGCGACGCGCAGCTCGCGGGGCTGTGCCGTTTCTGGCGCGGCGTCGTCGAAGCGGGCGGCGGGAAGGTCGCGCTATGCGCGGCGGCACTGCCGGGGATCGGCCAAAGCGGCTGATCTCCGGAGTAGCTCAACAGACCTAGCAGACTGTAAGGCAAACAGCTCAGCGAGACAACCATGATTGGGAATTTCGGTGTGATTCTTATCTCGTAAGCTTGCTCCGTGCGGTAAGATCGGGCTCCATGCGCGACAGATCTTCCGTAACATTCAATGGCTACCGCGGTTAGCGGCTGGAGTCCGGTCGACACCTCGACGGCCGAGCGGCTGGCGCACGAACACCGCACCGAGATCGAGGATGCGGTCGAAACCATCGAGCGCCTTCGGACGCGCAAGGCGCGCGTGAATCAGCAGCTCGCGATCGTTCGGTCGAACCTGCTCCGGCTACGGCGTGAAGAAACGGGCTGGCACGGCTGGCTGGTGTGGCCGATCTTCCTGATCGGCGCCACGCTCGAGTGGAACATCGCGCAACTTGTCGCGCAGACGGTCTTCGGTCAATCGCAGCTCGCGATGAACGTATTTGCCGTCGCGCTTGCCGTCTGCGGCGTCACGGCCGGCTGGTTCCTGGGGCGCGTTCTGCGCGAGAGGCGGACCGCCGGCCCGGACCCGTCGGCCTCGCCGATGCGGTTCATCGTGGTGACGATCGTCGTCGTCGGCCTCCTCCTCGCCGCCGCGTTCCTGTTGCGCATACAGGCCGGACTGATCGCGAAGTCTGACGGGATCACCGTCGTCGGGCAGGCCCTCATCACCACCGTCCTCTCCGCGCTGGGGATCCTCGTCGCGGCCGGATTCGAGTTCTTTCGCGAGGGCGATGAGCACATCGACGCCGTCAAGAAGCGGCGGCTCCTCGAGCGCGAACGCGACACCGTGCGGCATCATCTCTTCCACGCCGAAGCGAACTTCACGCGGGCGATCCGCAGCTACGGTCTCGTCGCCGCTCAGATCGGCGTTCCGGTCGACGAGGCCTTCGTCGTCGCGATGCACGAGCGCGCCGAGATCGCGCTCCGCACCGTCTCGCAGGCCGGAGCGACGCCCGCTTCGGAGATTCCACCGAAGGCCAAAAAAGTTGACGTCGTCTCGGGCGAGTTGATCGAGCCGGGTGCCGGCGAATCCACGGCACGGGCCGAGCGCGCCGAGCGCGGCGGATCGGGGGCCCGGACCGGACAAGATGAAAGCGGAACGACCGCGCCGAGCTGATGCGCGCGCTTCTGCTGGTCGCGGTGTTGGTTCTCGGCTCGTGCACCGCCGAGTCGGCGAGCATCCAGATGGATGCCGGCTGTGAGAACGCTCGGGTCGCGGAGATGCTCGCGCCGTTCGACACCGTCAAGATAGGGGCGGCCGCCGGGGCCGGCATCCCAGGCGATCGCGCCGCAGCGTACCGCAAGATGGAAGAGGCCGTCGCGCTCTGCGCGAGGCGCGGCGCGAGCGTCACGATCCGCCCGATCACCGAGCACGCGATCGCGGAGCTCCCGGTTCTCGACGAGATCGTCCCCGACAAGACCGGTGAGAACGCCTACAACAACCTCCATTTCCTCTCCGATCGCAACAACTACAAGGATCGGGTTCGCAACGCGCTCGACACGCTTCCGTCG
>DATHLL010000346.1:0-2971 GCA_035488195.1 Candidatus Elarobacter sp.
GCGATATCGTTCGCGCCCAGCTTGATCGCATACCAGTTGCAGCGGTTCCGGCGGTCGACGCGCTCGACACGCACGTCCGCCACGACGCCGTCGGAGGCGAACTGCACGACGCTCGAGGCGCCGCGGCGCGAGCGGCGCGGCAGCTCGGCGAGTGCCGGCGCGTACGGGACGATCGCGCTCATGCCGTCGCGACCGCTACCGCAGCGACGGGGACGGCGATGCAGCTCAGCGCGCGGCGGCGGGCTTCTTCGCTGTTGCAGGCGAGGAGCGAGCGCGCCGCGTCGCGCGCGGTCTCCAGGTCGCCGGTGGCGGCGTGGAGCTCGGTGATCCGCGTTAGCACCTCGACGTACAGCGCCTCGAAATGCTGGGCGTGGCGCTCGAGGCACGGTTCGGGCGCCTCGGCGGCGAGGACGCGGTCGGCGTAGATCTTCTGCGCGACCTTGTAGTGGTGCTTCGCGCCTTCGAGCGAGCCGCGCGCGTCGTCGATCCGGCCCTGCTCGACGCGGTCGACGAACCGGTGCACGTCGACCGCCACGGTGCGCACGTTGACGCGAACCTCGCCGGCCGTCTCGAAATATCGCTCCGGATCGACGCCGGGGACCGTCTGCGAGATCGCGCGGCGGATGCGGCTCAGCGTCGTGCGCAGCCCTTGCGAAGCGACGGTGTGCGGGACGTCCGGCCAGAACGCTTCGATCAGCTTGTCGCGGCTGGTACGGCACTCCGGCTGCAGCGCGACGAAGGCGAAGACCTGCTGGTCGCGGCGGCGCGGAAACGGCACCGCCTGTCCGCCGATCTCGCAGCGGAACCGCCCGAACAGATGGACCGCCATCAGCGGCGGCAGCGAGGTCGTCATCCGGATGTCGACCGTCGCGGCGGCCGGCACGGCGAGCCGCGAGAGGATGCGGTACGGCCGCAGCCCGCTGCGCGTCCGCACGATCGGGAGCCCGAGCTGCTCGAGGCGCGCCGTGTCGTTGTCGGCGGCGAGCGAGCCTTTGCGCAGCGCGGTGAAGAACGCTTCGTAGGCGGCGGCGTCCTCGAACCCTTCGCGCTCGACGAACTCGAGCAGCAGGTGCCCGTTGCGCTGCCGCCAGTGGGTGAACGCGTCGCGCAGGGTGCGGCGGTTCTCCGCCGCGTCGCGGATCAGCCACTCGGAGGCGAGCGGCCAGCCGTCGGTGTCGTGGAGGAGCTGCACGACGTCGTCGGGCTCGAACGCGACGCCGTGCGCGGTCGCGAGCGCCTGCACCTCGTCGGCCTCGAACGCGAGCGTCTCGTCGCTGCACGTGCGCGCGAACCCGCGCGCCAGCAAGCTCTCCGCGCGCAGCCGGCGGCGCGAGCGGCCGATCAGGATCAGCTTGCGCGTCAGCTCGCCGGCCATGATCGCGTCGACTAGTTCCGCGTACACGGCGGCGTCGATGCGGTCGGCGTCGTCGAGCACGACCGTCTCGGTCGCGGGCGAGCCCGCGATCACGGCGAGCAAGCGCTCCGCGTCGATCCGCGAGGGAAGGCGCACGTACGCCGCGCGGCCTTCGTTCCGGGCGACGAACTGGCGCGCGGCGTACGTCTTCCCCGACCCGATCGGCCCGCACAGGATCCGCACGTCCGCGTCCGCCGCCGCCTCGAACCAGTCGAGGGCGCGGCGGCGCTCGACCCCGCTCGAAGCGGGTCGAGAGCTCGCGGAAACGGGCGGTCCCGGACGACCCAATGCAGCCTCCATACTGTAATTGCCGGGTGCTGATTTCATCGTCATGGGCACCCCGATACCTGAGGTTTCGGCCGGGCTCGAGGACGGGTTGTGCGATGGGTCACGAGCCGGCGTTGACACGCCGTTGACGCACTGAAAAGAATGGCGGCCCGGGGCCGTTTTCGCTTGTGAGCGGCGTTCGGGAGCCGGTACTCTAGGTCCATCGCGGGTGACGAAGTCAGGAACGGAACAGCCCGAATGGAGCTCGGCTCGAAACACGGACGAAAAGCTCGGGAAGGTGAGCGAGGCCAGGTCGTACCGATCGTGGCGCTGGCTCTTTTCGTGCTCTTCGGCGCCGCCGCGATGGCAGTCGACGTCGGCTACCTGCGCTACATGCAGCGGATCGAGCAGAGCGCGGCGGACAGCGCGGCGATCGCCGGCGCGAACGAGATCCCGTACAGCGACGTGACCGCGGCCGCCAAGGCGGACGCGGCCTCGAACGGCTTCACCGACGACGGGACGAACGTGATCGTGACGGTCAACAACCCGCCCTCGAGCGGCTCGTACTCGGGCAACACCAGCGCCGTCGAGGTGATCGTCCAGGCCAAGCACCCGATGTTCTTCGAGAAGGTCTTCGGGACGGCGAGCTCGTGGGTCTCCGCACGCTCGGTCGCGATCTTCGGCAGCGGCAACGGAGCGGGTCCCTGCATCTACGCGCTGCAGAACGACATCGACATGAACTCGACGACGATCAGCGCGCCGACCTGCGGGATCATCTCGAACGGGATCGTCAATTTCAACAGCGATACCATCACGGCCGCCTCGATCGGCGCGGTCGGCCAGATCAACTCCAATTCTTCGACGTACCCGGAATCCTCACCGCAGCACGCGCTGGCGGCGGTCGACCCGTGTCCGACGATCGCGAGCTGCGCCTACCTGACCGCGAACCCGCCGGCGCAGTCCCCGTGCACCTACTCGAACCTGAGCATCAACAGCCAGACGACGACGATAAATCCCGGCGTCTACTGCCAGTCGGTGAACATCAACTCCTCGACGATCACCATGAACCCGGGGACGTACGTGTTCACGAACGGCCTCAGCGCGAACAGTACGACGTTCCACGGGACCGGGGTGACGATCTACATCGCAAACAGCTCGATCAACTCGAACAGTTGCAACTGGTACCTCACCGCGCCGACGACGGGGAACACGGCCGGGATGCTCATCTTCCAGCCGAAGTCGAACACCTCCAGCGAGAACCTGAACTCGACGACCGGCTCCGCCGTCGCC
>DATHLL010000347.1:0-6014 GCA_035488195.1 Candidatus Elarobacter sp.
CGTCCTCGACGAGATCGCGCACGGCGACGACGCCCTCGACGCCGGCGTTCACCAGCGCGTCGAGATCCTCGTGCGCCGCCGCGCGCCACGCCGCGAGATCGGCCGGAACGATCGGCTGCGTTCCGAACGTCGAGTCGCTCCCCGGCGTCCCGAGCGCGCGGTGCAGCGCTGCCAGCGCGTCGGCGACCTGGTGCGCGGTGCGCAGCATCCGCTCGTCGGCGGCGCCGGTCCGCAGCAGCTCGCGCAGCGAGAACTCGAGATCGGTCGGGTGCGGGATGAAGCTCTGCGAGGTCGCCGCGACCCACGTCACGCCTTCGTCGTCGGTGATCAGCGCGGTGCCGAGCAGCCGCGGCGCCTGCTCGAAGCCGCGCTCGCGCAGGTGGCGCATGAACGCGACCGCGCTGTTCTGCACGCGCGGCATCTGCCGGTGGAGCGTCACCAGCCGCGCGTCGTCGAGGATCCAGCGCTGCGCGCCGGAGGCCGAGCCGAGCCGCTGCGAGCTCGCCGGCTCGGCGACGCGCTCGCCTTCCCACGCGAACGCCATCCGCCCACGGTCGCGCAGCTCGGCGCCGGCGTGCATCGCGCGCTCGATCAGCGGCGCGGTCGACGCGTCGGCGGCCGCGTCGAGGATCCAGCCTTCGCGCGGGCCGCTGCGCGCGCGCGCGATCGCGTCCTCGCGGACCGGGACGTCCCAGACGAAGCGCAGCGGCAGCGAGATGCGGCGCAGTCCGTCGGCGATCACGACGAACGCGAGCGACGCGTCGATCCCGTCCGCGACGAAAGCGTCGCGGACGCGGCCGTGCTCCGAGGCGCCGAGCGCGCGCGGGACGACGTCGGCGTCGATCACCGCGCGCGCCCAGCGGTCGAGCGCGAGCCCCGCGCGCGGGACGACGACCGTCGGCAGCTCGGGGAGACCGCCGGCGCGGATCGGCGCCGAGGCGCCCCGCGGGTCGCGGACGAGCGCGAACCAGAAGAACCCGTACGGCGCGAGCGTGATCGCGTACGGCGCCGTCGTGATCGGCGGGAATGCCGTCGAGCCGAGCATCTCGAACGGGACGCGCCCGGCGAACGCGGCCAGGTCGATCTGGACCGCCTGCGCCGTGTGCCCGAGGTTCGCGACGACCAGGATCGTCTCGTTCTCGTATTCGCGCAGGTACGCGAGCACGCGCCGGTTCGAGGGATAGAGCAGCGTCAGCGTCCCGCGCCCGAACGCCTTCGCCGCCTTGCGCACGGCGATCGCGCGGCGCATCCAGTTCAGCAGCGAGCTGGAGTTGCGCTGCTGCGTCTCGACGTTGACCGCCTCGTAGCCGTAGGTGGGATCCATCACGACCGGCGCGTAGAGCCGCACCGGCTCGGCGGTCGAGAAGCCGCCGTTGCGGTCGGGCGACCACTGCATCGGCGTCCGCACGCCGTCGCGGTCCTTGAGGAACAGGTTGTCGCCCATCCCGATCTCGTCGCCGTAGTAGATCACCGGCGTCCCCGGCATCGACATCAGCAACCCGTTCATCAGCTCGATGCGGCGCCGGTCGTTCTCGAGCAGCGGCGCGAGCCGGCGGCGGATCCCGACGTTGATCCGCATCTTCGGCTCGATCGCGTAGACCTCGTGCATCCGCGCGCGCTCGCGCTCGCTGACCATCTCCAGCGTCAGCTCGTCGTGGTTGCGCAGGAAGACCGCCCACTGGCAGTTCTCGGGGATCGGCGGCGTCTGGCGCAGGATGTCGTGGACGGGATAGCGGTCCTCGTCGGCGACCGCCATGAACAGCCGCGGCATCAGCGGGAAGTGGAAGCACATGTGGCACTCGTCGCCCTCGCCGAAGTACGACGAGAGATCCTCGGGCCACTGATTCGCCTCGGCGAGGAAGATCAGGTCGGGATACTCTTCCTCGAGGACGCGGCGCAGGATCTTGATGACGCCGTGCGTCTCCGGCAGGTTCTCGTTGTTCGTCCCTTCCCGCTCGCACAGATACGGCACGGCGTCGAGCCGGAAGCCGTCGACGCCGGCCCGCGCCCAGAACCGCATGACGTCGACGATCGCGCCGGTGACCTCGTGGTTCTGGAAATTGAGATCGGGCTGGTGCGAGAAAAAGCGGTGCCAGTAGTACTGCCCCGCGACCGGGTCCCACGCCCAGTTCGAGACCTCGGTGTCGGTGAAGATGATCCGCGTTCCGTCGTACTTGCGGTCGTCGTCGCTCCACACGTACCAGTCGCGCTCCGGCGAGCCGCGCGGCGCGCGGCGCGCGCGTTGGAACCACGGGTGCTGGTCCGAGGTGTGGTTGACGACGAGTTCGGCGATGACGCGGATCCCGCGCGCGTGCGCCTCCTCGATGAAGCGCTGCACGTCCTCGAGCGTCCCGTACGAGGGGTGGACCCCGGTGTAGTCGGCGATGTCGTAGCCGTCGTCGCGCAGCGGCGAGGGGAAGAAGGGCAGCAGCCACAGCGCGGTGACGCCGAGCTCGGCGAGATAGTCGAGGCGCGCGGTCAGACCGCGCAGATCGCCGATCCCGTCGCCGTTCGAGTCCTGGTACGCCTTGACGTGGGTCTGGTAGACGACCGCGTCGCGGTACCAGAGCCGGTCCGATTCCACGCGGGCGTTTACGCCGCCTCGGCGAGGCGGCCTGCGGTGAGCGGCGCCGCGATCTCTTCGAGCGACTTGCGCTCGGCGTCGATCCCCAGGACCATCTCGGTCAACCCGCCGGCGATCATCAGCGCTGCGCCGATCCCCCAGGCGAGCGCGAGCATGTGCGGGTCCTTGGTGCCGATCAGCGCGCCGAAGACCGGCGGCGCGATCGCGCCGCCGACCAGCGTCCCCACCGCGTAGACGAACGCGATCGCGGTCGCCCGCGTCTCGAGCGGGAAGATCTCGCTCACGGTGAGATACGCCGCGCTCGCGCCGGCGCTGGCGAAGAAGAACATCACGCACCACAGGATCGTCAGCGCCGGCGCGCTCAGCGCGTGGTTCAGGAACAGGACGATGCTGAGCAGCATCAGCGCGCCGCTGAGCAGGTAGCAGCCGGAGATCATCTTCTTGCGGCCGACCGCGTCGAAGAAGTGGCCGAGCACGAGCGCGCCGAGGAAGTTCCCGATCGCGAACGGGAAGATGTAGAGCCCGACGTCGCCCGGCTTCACGCCGAAGAACGTGGTGAGCTGCAAGCCCTGGTTGAAGAAGACCGCGTTGTACAGGAACGCCTGCGTGATCATCAGGACCAGCACCAGGATCGTCCGCTGCGGATAGGTCCGGACCATCGTCTCGACCGTCGCGAAGAACCCGTGCCGGCGCGAAGCGTCGAACGTGATGTGCTTGTGCTTCACCGGCGGGAGCTCGCGCCCGCTCTCCGCGCGCACCTCGCCCTCGATCGTGCGGACGATCGTCTCCGCTTCGTCGTGGCGGCCGTGGGTGAGCAGCCAGCGCGGGCTCTCGGGGAGGCTCCGGCGCAGGAACAGCACCATGATCGCGAGCGCCGCGCCGAGCCCGAACGCGAGCCGCCAGCCGAGCGAGGGCGGGAAGAAGCGCCCGTTCAGGAGCGGGATCGAGACCAGCGCGCCGATCAGCGTCCCGATCCACCACGAGCCGTTGATCGCGATGTCGGCGGCGCCGCGGCGGTGCGAGGGGATCAGCTCGTCGATCGCCGAGTTGACGGCGCTGTACTCGCCGCCGATCCCCATCCCGGCGAGCATCCGGAACGCGGCGAAGCTCGCGAAGTCCCACGCGAACGCGGTCAGCGTGGTGCACACGAGATACCAGCCCAGCGTGATCAGGAAGAGCCGCTTGCGCCCGAACCTGTCGGTGAGGTAGCCGAAGCCGAGCGCGCCGATCACCGCGCCGACCAGGTACGCGGTCGCGGCGAACCCGGTCTGCACGTCGGTGAAGCTCAGCCCGTTCTTGGAGGCCAGCGTCGGGTTGATCGAGCCGACGATCGTGACCTCGAGGCCGTCGAGGATCCAGGTTATCCCGAGGCCGATGACGACCATCCAGTGCCACCTCGACCACGGGAGGCGGTCGAGGCGAAACGGGATGTCCGTGGTGATCTGCTGCGGCGCGGTGGCGGCCAAACGTCCTCCGTGGCCTGGCGAGCGGGCCGGCGTATGAGGTACCCGAGCCGCTCGCGTCGGAAACGGTAGGGGTGCGAACCAAGGCGGCGGCCCTCGTCCCGATCTACGGCGTCACGCTGATCGACGTCCTCGGGACGATGATCATGGTCCCGCTGCTGCCGTACCTGGCGCAGCGCTTCGGCGCGAGCGGGCTGACGGTCGGCACGATCCTCACCACGTCGGCGGTCGCGGGCGTCGTCGCCGCGCCGCTCTGGGGGAGCGTGAGCGACAAGCTCGGCCGCAAGCGGATCGTCGTCATCGCGCAGTGCGTCTCGCTCGCCGGCTACGTGATGCTCGCGCTCGCGCACTCGCTCGCCTTCATCTTCGTCGCGCGCGCGATCGCCGGGTTCGGCAGCGGCGGGATCGGCGTCACGCAGTCCTACATCGCCGACGTCACCGAGGAGAAGGACCGCGACCGCGCCTACGCGCTCTTCGGCGCGGTGTTCGGGCTGGGGATCGTCCTCGGCCCGGTGCTCGGCGGCTCGCTGATCCGCTACGGCTTCTCCGTGCCGTTCGCGGTCGCGGCGCTGATCGAGTGCGTGACGATCGCGCTGACGCTGCGCTTCCTGCCGAACGTCTCGCCGGGGACGCGGAAGGCGAGCCTGCGCGAGGCCGCCTCGATCGTCGCGCGCGACCCGAGCGTCCGCAGCGTCGTGGTGCGCCACCTGCTGTTCATCTTCTCGGTGACGTACTTCTTCACGGTGTTCTCGCTGTTCCTCAAGCGCGAGCTGAACGTCGGTCCCGACGTGTCGAGCTGGCTGCTCGCCGGCGCCGGCGCGGTCGGCGGGATCTCGCTGGTCGCGCTGGTCGGGCCGCTGGTGAAGCGCTTCGGCGACG
Source organism: Candidatus Elarobacter sp. (assembly GCA_035488195.1). GTDB lineage: Bacteria > Vulcanimicrobiota > Vulcanimicrobiia > Vulcanimicrobiales > Vulcanimicrobiaceae > Vulcanimicrobium. The sequence goes on from DATHLL010000347.1 coordinate 4,927, forward strand.
CGGCGGTCGCGCAAGGCGGCTTCGTGCTGCTGCTGCTCGCGTACGTCGCCCTCGCGTACGTGCACCAGCTCTGGGCGTTCGGTGCGGCGCTCGGCGCGTGGGCGGTCGGCGCGGCGAGCGTCGAGCCGACGCTGACCGCGGTCCTCTCGAAGCGCGCGCCGCCGCAGGAGCGCGGCGCGATCATGGGCTTCAACGACGCGGCGAACAATCTCGCGCTGATCGTCGCGCCGGTGCTCGGCGGCGAAGCGATCGACCTCGACCCGCATCTGGTCGGCATCGTGCCCGCAATCGCGGTCTCGCTTGCTTTCGGGATCGGGGTGGTACGCCGCCGGTACGATGCCGCGCCCGCGCGAAGGGCTGCGAACGCCGAACGGTAATTGTCGCGCGATGCGCCGTCTGCTCTCGTTCGCCGTTCTGCTCGCCGTCGGATTGTGTTCGCTCGCTTCCCCGGTCGCCGCCGACGAGGGGATGTGGACGTTCGACAACTTCCCGGCGGCGAAGGTCAAGCAGGCGTACGGCTTCGCGCCCTCGCGGCAGTGGCTCGACCACGTTCGTTTGGCGTCGCTGCGCGCGCCCGGCTGCAGCGCGTCGTTCATCTCGCCCGAGGGGCTGGTGATGACGAACCACCACTGCGTCGTCGGCTGTCTGGGCGCGCTCTCGAGCCCGCAGAAGGATCTGGTCGCGAACGGGTTCTCCGCGCAGCGGCGCGAGGACGAGGTGCGCTGCCCGAACTTCGAGCTGAACCAGTTGATCGGGATCAGCGACGTCACCAAGACCGTCCAGGCGGCGACCGCGGGCAAGACCGGCGCGGCGGCGAACGCCGCGCTGCGCGCGGTGACGCTGCGCGAGCAGCAGTCGTGCGGCAACGATCCGGCGATCCACTGCGACCTCGTCTCGCTCTACCACGGCGGCGTGTACGACCTCTACCGCTACAAGCGCTACGACGACGTGCGGCTCGCGTTCGCGCCCGAGTTCTCGGTCGCGCAGTTCGGCGGCGATCCCGACAACTTCAACTTCCCGCGCTTCGACTACGACGTCTCGCTGGTCCGCGCGTACGAGAACGGCAAGCCCGCCGCGAGCCCGGACTA
>DATHLL010000348.1:0-6821 GCA_035488195.1 Candidatus Elarobacter sp.
CCTTTGTGAAGCGCGACGCGCACCTCGGCGAGCGGCTCGAGGCGGCCGGCCATCGAGCTGCGCGGCCGCCGCACGCCTTTGGCGACCGCGTCGACCTTGCCGCGCAGCCGCGTGAGCAAGGTGTAGACGCGATCGGCTTCGCCGAGCGGCCGTGCGCGCAGCACGATCGCGTCGGTCGTCGCGCTGCGCTCACTCACGGACGGACGGTCTCTTCCTCGGGATTCCGCGGCGGCACGTGCGCGTGCGTCAAGATGCGCACGGTGAGGATGCGCCGGCCGCGGGTGCGCTCGACGCGCAGGCGGACGCCCTCGTTCGCCTCGATCTCCTCGCCCTCGCGCGGCAGGTGCCCGAAGAGGCCGACGACGTAGCCACCGATCGTCTCGAACTCCTCGTGCGGGAGCCCGATCCCCAGCGCCGTGTTCACGTCCTCGATGTTCGTCCCGGCGTCGACGACCGCTTCGTCCTCGCTGATGCGGCGGATCGGCTCCTCTTCGCCTTCGTCGTGCTCGTCGCGGATCTCGCCGACGATCTCCTCGAGCAGGTCTTCCATCGTGACCAGCCCCGCCGTCCCGCCGTACTCGTCGAGGACGATCGCCATCGAGAACTTCTCGCGCTGCATCTCGCGCAACAGCTCGGAGATGCGCTTGTTCTCCGGGACGAGCTTCACCGGGCGCATCAGCGAACGCAGGCTGGTCTGCGCGATCGTCCCGTTCGCGAGCGCGATCAGCAGCTCGCGGTCGTGCACGACGCCGATGATCTCGTCGACCGACTCCTCGTAGACCGGCAGCTTCGAGTAGCCTTCGGCGATCACGAGATCGAGCGCGCGGCGCGGCGAGGACGTCACGCTGACCGTGACCATGTCGGTGCGCGGCGTCATCACCTCGCGCACGATCGTGTCGCCGAACTCGATGATCGAGTGGATCAGCTCGCGCTCCTGCTCCTCGAGGACGTTCTGCTCGACGCCGACGTTGACGAGCGTCTTGATGTCCTCTTCGGTGACGTACGGGCCCGCGTGCGGGTGGCCGCCGAAGATCCGCACCAGTCCGTCGGTGATGGCGAGGAACGCTGCCGTGACCGGCGTGAGGACGCGGGTGACCATCTGCAGCAGCGGCGCGAGCCGCAGCGCGGTGCGCTCGCCGGCGCCCACCGCAACCGTCTTCGGCAAGATCTCGCCGAAGAGCAGCAGCAGCACCGTCATGACGAGCGTCGACCACAGCGCCGCGTTCGGGATGTTGAGGTGGATGAACAGCTCGGTCGCGACCGAGTCGGCCGCGAGCAGCACGATGGTCGAGCCGATCAGCACGGAGGTGAGCGTCCGGTTGCGGTTCTCGAGCAGCCGCATCAGCCGCCCGGAGCCGCGGATCCCCTTCTCCACGAGCGCCCGCGTGCGGATCCGGTTCACCGAGACGATCGCCGCCTCCGAGGCGGCGAAGAACGCCGCGGCTCCGATCAGCAGGACGACCGCGACGATCTCGGGCCAGTGCGCCTCCGCCGTCATCGCGGCGGAGTCGGGCGGCGTCTGCCCGGGGGGAGCGGGTCGGTACTCAAGCGGGGGTCATTATAGCACACGCGCGGCGAGCGCCTCGGCGAGGACGAAGACCCCCGCGACGAGCGCCGCGAGCGAGGCGACCAGGACCGCGGCGGCGGCGACGTCCTTCGCCTGCTTGGCGAGCGGATGGTCCTCGGGCGAGACCAGGTCGACGACCGCCTCGAGCGCGGTGTTGAGCAGCTCGGCCGTCAGCACGAGCCCGACGGCGAGCGCGAGCACCGCCCAAGAGAGCGGCGGGAGGCGCAGGACCGCGCCGACCACGACGACGCCGGCCGCGGCGGCCGCGTGGATGCGCACGTTGCGCTGCGTCCGCCACGCCGCGCCGAGCCCCGCGAACGCGTAGCCGAACGCGGCCGTCAGCGAGTGCCGTCGCCGCAGCGGCGCGGCGGGGCGCGGCGGCGGGTCAGCCGAGGGCGGCGAGGGTGAGATCTTGCGCGCCCTTCCAGTGCGCCTTGTACGCGGCGCGCGGGGCGGCGTCGTCCTTCCCCTGCGCCTTGAGCGACTCGGCGAGCCCGAACTCCAGGTGCGGGTCGTTCGGGAACCGCTTCAGCTCGGCCGCGAAGACCTTCTCGGCCTCGGCCGGCTTCGCCGCGGCGAGGAGCGCCGCGCCGTAGCCTTCGCCGATCGGCGTCTGCCACGAGTTCTTCGGATCGCCGGGATTGCCGTTCTTCGTCGCCTCGTAGGCGCGCGCGTACGCCGCGGCCCGGCCGGCCGCGTCGCCTTCCGCCTGCGCGGTGAACGCGTCGGCGAGCGCCGAGGTGCGCCGGTCGCCGGCCAGCTTCGCGCGCGCGGCCTTCGCGCCCGCGGCGTCGCCTTCGCGCGCGAGCGCGACGAAGCGCGCCCAGTCGGCGAACCCGCCGCCGCCGCCCGCGAGCTGCCGCGTCCAGGCCGCGTCGTGCACCCGCAGCGCGGCCTTGACCTGCATCGTCTCGTCCTCGTGCTTCGCGAACGCGCGCGCCTCGTCGTTGCGGCCGAGCGTCGTCAGCCCGTAGAGCACGAAGTCGACGTCGTGGTCGTGGTAGTTGCGCATGTACTGCTGGCCCGGCCCGTCGCCCAGCGCGAACCACGCCTCGTCGTTCGCGACGGCGCGCTCGTTGTCGTCGATCATCCGCGCGTACTCGCCGACCCGCGTCCAGATGTGCCCCGCCATGTGCGGGAGGTGCGAGGTCCCCGGCGGATAGCCGTACGAGCCGAGCGCGTCGGCGTCGGGGATCGCGTCGTGCGCGCGGTGCAGCTCTTCGAGCAGGTGGATGCGCAGGTGATGCGCGCCGAGGTTCGCCGGCTCGAGCTTCAGCGCGTCGTCGAGATCGGCCAGCATCTCGTTCGCCTTCGCGGTCGGTTTGCCGGCGCCGTCGAAGAGCGCGTCCTCGGCGTTCCAGATCGCGTACGCCGCGACCGTCAGCGCGTTCGGCTCGTCGCGGTGCGTCTTCGTCCACGCGCTCAGCGCGTCCGCGTAGCCGGCGAAGCGGGTCTTCTTGTCGCCGTGGCCGTAGCGCTTCGCGATCGCGTCGACGAGCATCCGCTCGAGTTCGCTGGCGTGCGCGAGATGGCGGCGCCCTTCCTCGACGCCGGCGGCGCCGCGCTGGTCGCCCGCGGCGGTCTGCGGCTCGTTGATGTCGATCGTGTCGGCCTCGGCCTCGCCCCAGTACGCGAGCGCGATGTCCGGGTTCTTCTTCAGCGCCTGACCGAACGCGACGCGCGCCTCGCCGACGTCGAACGCGTAGAGCATCATCAGGCCGCGGTCGATCAGCCGCTGCGTCTCCTCGTCGGCGTTCTGCACGGCCCAGTGCGCGCGCGCGTCCTGCACCGTCCGCGGCTGCGGCGGCGCGGTCTGCGCGCTCGGCGCCGGCGACGCGCCGAGGAGCGCGACGGCCAGCGCGAGCGCGAACGGCGTGCGGAGGCTCATCGCGCGCTCGCTTCGAGATAGGGCCACGGCATCCCGATCGAATCCGCCAAGCGCCGCTCCTCGGCCTCCATGACCGCGCGCTCGCCCGGCTCCATGTGGTCGTGTCCGGCGAGGTGCAGCACGGCGTGGATCAGCAGCCGCCGCACCTCGCGGTCGAGCGGCGCGTCGTAGTCGGCGGCCTGGCGCAGCGCGGTGTCTACGCTGATCACGATGTCGCCGAGCATCCGCTCCGCGCCGGCATCCGGCGCGCCGGCGCGTGGGCGGGTCGGCCCGGTGCGGTCGAACGCGTCCGGGTCGTGCAGCGGGAAGCTGAGCACGTCGGTCGGTGCGTCCTTGCCGCGGTGCGCGCGGTTCAGCTCGCGCATCGCCGGATCGCGCACGAACGTCAGCGAGACGCTCGTGCGCGGCTCGCCGATCTCGGCGAGCAGCCGCGCCAGGACGCGCGCGAGCGCGCGCGTGTCGAGCCCCGATCCGCGCGTCCGGTTGTCGAGGTAGATCAGGCTTCGCGCTCGCGGGCGAGCCGCTCGTAGGCGGCGACGAGCCGGCCGACGAGCGGATGGCGCACGACGTCGTCCGCGTCGAGGCGGACGATCCCGACGTCGTCGATCTCGGCGAAGAGCCGCTCCACGTCGTGGATCCCGCTGCGCATCCCGCGCGGGAGATCGATCTGCGTGTCGTCGCCGGTCACGACCATCTTCGCGTTCTGCCCGAGCCGGGTGAGGAACATCTTGAGCTGCTCGTGCGTCGCGTTCTGCGCCTCGTCGAGGATCACGAACGCGTCGTTCAAAGTGCGGCCGCGCATGTACGCGAGCGGCGCGACCTCGATCGTGCCGCGCTCGAGATACTTCTCGGTCGTGCCCGCCTCGAGCAGCTCCTGGAGCGCGTCGTAGAGCGGGCGCAGATACGGGTCGACCTTCTCCTTGAGATCGCCGGGCAGGAAGCCGAGCTTCTCGCCCGCTTCGACGGCGGGGCGCGAGAGCACGATCCGCGAGACCTCGCGGTTCTTCAGCGCGCGCACCGCCATCACGATCGCGAGGAACGTCTTCCCAGTCCCGGCCGGGCCGATCGCGAAGGTCAGCGTGTTCGCGTCGACCGCCGCGACGAGCGCGCGCTGACCGTCGGTCTTCGGGCGCACCTCGCGCCCGCGCGCGGTCGTCGCGAGCGTCGGCGGGATCCCGCGCTCGGCGGTCGAGCGCGCGGCGAGGGCGACGTCGTCCGGCGTGAGCTGCGTCCCGGCGCGCGCCGCGGCGAGCATCGAGCCGAGCACGTTCTCGGCGCGGCGGACGGCGCGCTCGTCCCCGCTGAGGTGGACGCGGTCGCCGTCGAGCCGGAGGACGACGGGGATGAGGGCTTCGAGGGCGTTGAGGTTCTGGTCGCGGTATCCGAAGAGGCGGATGGGATCGGAGAGCCCGCCCACCTCGAAGGTGGCCTCGCTGGTGATCGACGGCATTCGCTATGTAGAACGCACGCCGCGCGCGCGGAGTTGTCTCACCGCAGGGCGAGCGGCGTCCCGAGCACCTCGGCGAGGATCACCGCGCTGCGAGCGTGGGCCGGGTCGCCGAACGCGCCGGCGAGCATCCGCCGCGTCGACGAGCGCGCGCGCGCGCCGTCCGAGGCTTTCAGAAGCCCGCCCGGCGACGCGGCGGTCGCCAGCGTCCCGGGCAGGGTCGCCAACGAGCGGTCCACGGCTTCCGAGCCGGCCGGCACGCGGCCGAAGCCGGGATCGACCCACACCGTCCGCTGTCGCGGCACCTGACGCTGCCGAGCCGTGGCGGCCTGCGGCGCAGCCGCCGGGACCGCGGACGGCTGCTGCGGGGCGGGCTGCTGCACGACCGCGGACGGCTGCGCCGAAGACTGGGCGCGCGCGTTCGCCATCGCCTCGATCTCCGCGCGCAGCAGCGCGCGCGCCTGAGCGGCGTTCTGCGGCATCGCGACCGGCTGTGCGGGCGGCGGGACGCCGGGGGCGTCGCGCTCGGCGCGCTGGCGCGCGGCCGCCTTGTCGAACGCCTTCTTTCCGGCGCGCAGTTGCTGCACGATCGAGGCGAGGATGATGAACCCGACGACGAACAGCCCGGGGAGGTTGTCGGTCAGCGCCGCGAGCAGCGGGACGGACGTCACGAGGTCGTGCCGCCCGTCTGCGGCGGCGTCCCGCCGTCGTCGTTCACGCTCGTCCCGATCGCGCCGCGCATCTCGGTGTCGGCCTTCACGTTGTTGAGCCGGTAGTAGTCCATCACGCCGAGATGACCGGCGCGGAACGCCTCCGCGATCGCTTCGGGGATCTGCGCTTCCGCCTCGACGACCTTCGCGCGCATCTGCTGTGTCTGTGCCTTCATCTCTTGCTCGGCGGCGAGCGCGGCGTATTGGCGCTCCGCGGCCTTCGCCTGCGCGATCTTGCGGTCGGCCTCGGCCTGTGAGGTCTGCAGGTCGGCGCCGATGTTCTTGCCGACGTCGACGTCGGCGATGTCGATCGAGACGATCTCGAATGCCGTCCCGTCGTCGAGCCCCTTCGCGAGCACCGCCTTCGAGATGCGGTCGGGATACTCGAGGACTTCCTTGTGGTCGACCGCCGCGCCGACCGCGCTGACGACGCCTTCGCCGACGCGCGCGACGATCGTCGGCTCGCCGGCGCCGCCGACGTAGCGGTCGAGGTTCGAGCGCACCGTGATCCGCGCTTTGACGTTGAGCTGAATCCCGTTTTGCGCGACGCCTTGGAAGATCGGCGTTTCGATCACCTTCGGATTGACCGAGGTTTGCAGCGCTTCGAGCACGTCGCGGCCGGCCAGATCGATCGCGGCCGCGCGCTGCCATTCCAGCGGAATCTGCGCGCGCTGCGCCGCGATCATCGCCAGCGTCACCTTGTCGACGTTGCCGCCGGCCAAATAATGCGACTGCATCTGATCGACCGTGAGGTTCAGACCGGCCTTGCGCGCCCGCACGTAGTTGGCGACGATCACGCCCGGCGGAATTCCGATGAGCCGCATGCGAACCAGCGCGATGATGCCCAGCGGCACGCCCGCCGCGATCGTGCGAATCCACAACCCGATCGGGAAGTAGTACAGGAACATGAAAAACGCCACCACGGCGATGAAAATGATGACGATAAACACCGCCGCGCTCACTGCTGCCACGCCAAACTCCTATGCTCGGTAGTCGGGAAGGTTTACGGCTTCGACGAAAACGCGCGCGCCTTCGACGCGCACGACGCGAATCGGGGTTCCCTGCGCGATGAACTCACCCTCCGTGAGCACGTCAACACGCTGCCCGTCGACCGAGGCGATGCCGGCTGGGCGCAGGTACGACGCGGCCGTTCCGATCCTTCCGCGCAGATCGCGGTGATCGGCGCTGGCTACGTACTCGGGGCCCTGC
>DATHLL010000349.1:0-4202 GCA_035488195.1 Candidatus Elarobacter sp.
AGCCGGAACGACCCCGTACCAAGGCGATTACACGTTGGGAAATTGGAGTTCGACGACCGCCAGCATCAGCGACGGAGCCGCGCACTTTTTCGCCCAGACGGTCCATCGGAACGCCGACGGTAGCGGCTGCCAGATGAACCTCTACCTCGACGGCAACCTCGCGCAGAGCACCTTCGAGACGAACCACTGCGGCGGCAACAGCCTGGCGTACGGCACGAATGCCGGTATCGGAGGCCGCGTCTCGTACTCCGCCGGCTCCGCCGGCTACTTCGGGACGATCGGCGGCGTCGCGTTCTTCAGCGGCGCGCTCGGTGCGACGGACGTCTCCAACCTCTACGGCGGCGTCTCGCAGCCGACTCCCACGCCGATCCCCTCGGCGACGCCGACCCCGACGAATTCGTACGATCAAGTCGTCATGCTGAGCTCCCCGTATGCGTACTACCGGCTGGACGAGACGAGTGGGACGACGGCGCACGACTCGTCGGGGAATGGTTACGACGGAACCTACGAGGGGACGAGCGGCACTCACTACCTGCTCGGACAGAGCTCGATCGTCCCCGGCCTCGCGAACACCGCCAAGTTCTTCGCGGCAAACCCCGGCGCGCCGAAAGTAGCCTTGCCGTCGATGGCCGTCGGCTACAACGGCTCGACGTGGCTGAGCGACTTCAGCGTCTCGTTCTGGGCGAAGCCGGACCCGTCGGCGATCTCCCAAGCCTCGGATATGGTGGAGATCAACGATTACTACGTCGGTCAGTGGAACTCGTCCACCCAGGGTGCCGGAACGACGCCGTACCAAGGCGACGCCACGCTGGGGAACTGGAGCGCGACGAGTGCGAGCGTCAGCGACGGGAACGCTCATCTCTTCGTCCAGACGGTCCACCGAAACACCGACGGCAGCGGTTGTCAGATCATCCTCTACATCGACGGAAGCACCGTCGCCCAGAGCACGACGGAGAGCAACCACTGCGGCGGCGCCAGCCTTGCGTACTCGACGAACGCAGGGATCGCCGGGAGGGTCTCCTCCTCTGCCGGCACGGCCGGATACTTCGGCGAGGTCGGCGGCGTTGCGATCTTCAAGCGCGCTTTGACCGGTTCCGACGCCAATTCGCTCTGGACAGGGATCCTGCACCGCTGACGGCGGCCGTTCCCTTCCTCCTCCGGAGGCGCCGGCTCGATCCCGGCGCCTCCGTCGTTTCTCCCTGGCAGCGCCCTGTGCTATACTACCGGGGTTGCCCCGGGCTCCGGGGCTCCCCGGGACGCGTCCCGGGGCACTTCACCCGGCCGGAGGCCGGGGGTGAATGCGTCCATCACGGCGCCATGGACGGCGGCCGCGGGCTCAGAGAGGAACCAGACCACAATGGCATCGGGCGTTTCCATGCGCGCTCTTCTGGAGGCGGGGGTCCACTTCGGACACCAGACCCGCCGCTGGAATCCGAAGATGAAGCCGTACATCTTCCAGGAGCGGAACGGCATCTACATCATCGACCTCTCGAAGACGCTGTCGATGCTGAACCACGTCTACGACGCGGTGAAGCAGATGTCGCGCGAGGGCCGCGTGATTCTGTTCGTCGGCACGAAGAAGCAGGCGCAGGACGTCGTCCGCGAAGAGGCGGAGCGCGCCGGCACGTTCTTCGTGAACCAGCGCTGGCTCGGCGGGACGCTGACGAACTTCGCGACGATCCAGAAGCGGATCTCGCGGCTGCGCGAGCTCGAAGGGATGCGCCAGCAAGGCACCTTCGATCTGCTCCCCAAGAAAGAGGTCGCGCGGCTGACCGACGAGCTCGAGAAGCTCGAGAAGTTCCTCGGCGGGATCAAGGACATGCACCGGCTTCCGGACGCGATGTTCATCGTCGACCCGAAGAAGGAGCGCATCGCCGTCGCCGAGGCGCAGAAGCTGAAGATCCCGATCATCGCGGTGATCGACACCAACTGCGATCCCGACGAGATCGACTACGCGATCCCCGGCAACGACGACGCGATCCGCAGCGTGCGCCTGATGGTGAGCACGATCGCGAACGCGATCGTCGAGGGCAAGACCGAGACCGAGTCCGCGTACGACGCGGCCGACTACGACCAGCAGTACGCCGACCTGAACGCCGAGCCCGAGACGGCCGGCGTCTAGCAGAGATTCGAGACACGTGAACACCACCGCATACAAGCCGAGCACCGACGACATCAAGCGCCTCCGCGAGGAGACCGGCGCCGGCGTCGCCGACGTCCGCAACGCGCTGATCAAGGCCGAGGGCGACCACGAGCGCGCGCGCGCGTTCCTCGCCGAAGCCGGTCAGGCGAAGGCCGACAAGAAGGCCGAGCGCGCCGCGAACGAAGGGCTCGTCGGCTCGTACATCCACGCCGGCGGGAAGATCGGCGTCCTGGTCGAGGTCAACTGCGAGACCGACTTCGTCGCGCGCAACGAGCGCTTCAAGGAGCTCGTGCGCGACGTCGCGATGCACGTCGCCGCGATGTCTCCGCAGTACCTCGACCGCGAGTCGGTTCCGTCCGACGTCGTCGACGCCGTCAAGGCCGATCTCGAGAAGACGGTTCCGGCGGGCAAGCCGCCCGAGGTCGTCGAGAAGATCCTCTCCGGGAAGCTGAACAAGTGGTTCGAGGAGCACACGCTGCTCGAGCAGCCGTTCGTGAAGGACGACGCGCAGACGGTCGGCGAGCTCGTCAAGAGCGTCTCCGGCGTCCTCGGCGAGAAGATCGAAGTCCGCCGCTACGTCAAGTTCGCCCTCGGCGAAGAATAGTGGATTCAGCTTCGCTGAATCCACGATAGGAGGATCGTGGTCAAGCCTGCTTACCAACGCGTTCTGCTGAAATTGTCCGGTGAGGCGTTCGCGGGGCGGGGCGGGAGCGTGGACGTCGACACGACGACGGCGATGGCGCGCGAGATCGCGGCGGTCCGCGACCTCGGCGTGACGACGGCGGTCGTCGTGGGCGGCGGGAACATCTGGCGCGGGAAGACGCACGAGGCCGCCGGGATGGACCGCGCGAGCGCCGACTACATGGGGATGCTCGCGACCGTGATCAACGCGCTCGCGCTGCAGGACTCGCTCGAGCGGATGGACGTCCCCTCGCGCGTCCAGACCGCGATCGCGATGAACGCGATCGCCGAGCCGTACATCCGGCGCCGCGCGATGCGGCATCTGGAGAAGAACCGCGTCGTGATCTTCGCGGCCGGCACCGGGAACCCGTACTTCACCACCGACACGACCGCCGCGCTGCGCGCGGTCGAGGTCGGCGCGCAGGCGATCCTCAAGGCGACGAAGGTCGACGGCGTCTACAGCGCCGACCCGTTCAAGGACCCCTCCGCGACCCGCTTCACCCACCTCGACTACCTGCGGGTGCTGGAGCTCGGGCTCGAGGTGATGGACTCGACGGCGCTGACGCTGTGCATGGACAACGAGCTTCCGATCGTCGTCTTCGACATGAACGTCCCGGGGAACATCCGGCGCGTCGTGATGGGCGAGGCGATCGGGACGACGGTCGGGCGGAGTGCCGTGGCGCTCCGCGGCGAAGAGGTCGGCCATGCTGGATGACGTCTACCGCGAGACCGAAGCGAAGATGAAGAAGGCGATCGAGGCGACGACGAGCGATTTCGCCTCGATCCGCACCGGCCGGGCCTCCCCGGCGCTCCTCGACCGCCTGCACGTCGAGGCCTACGGCTCCTCGGTCCCGCTCAAGCAGGTCGCGAGCGTGAACTCGCCCGACGGCCGCTCGCTGCTGGTGACCGCGTTCGACAAGAGCACCGTCGGCGCGATCCGCAAGGCGATCGAGACCAGCGATCTCGGGCTGAACCCGAACGTCGACGGCTCGACGATCCGCCTCTCGATCCCGCCGCTGACCGAAGAGCGCCGCAAAGACCTGGTCAAGCTGGTCAAGAAAAAATCGGAAGAGCACAAGGTCGCGATCCGCAACATCCGCCACCACGCCAACGACGAGGTGAAGGCGCTGGCGAAGAAGGGCACGATCACCGACGATCAGATCAAGCGCGGCACCGACCAAGTGCAGAAGCTGACCGACAAGTACGTCAAGCAGATCGACGACCTCGTCCACGGCAAAGAAAAAGAAATCATGGAGGTTTGAGCCGCTCTTGACGAGCGTCTCAAACCTCGCCCTTCGGGCGAAGCCTGGTGCGACGATGCTGCAGAATGATGACGACTTGATTCTCTTACCATGGTGCCAGGCGAAGGCGATGCTGC
>DATHLL010000350.1:0-2916 GCA_035488195.1 Candidatus Elarobacter sp.
ACGCCGCCGCCGGCGGAGCGCATCCGACGATCCGCTCCGAGATCGCGCTGAACGTCGGACTCGGCTACTACGGTTTGCGCAAGCTCGACGAAGCGGACGCGGCCCTCGACCGCGTCGACGACCGTGCCGACATCGTGCACGCCCGCGCGCTCGAGTACCGCGCGTGGGTCGCGGTGGCGCGCGCCGACTATGCGGGGGCGACGCAGCGTTTCGCCGACGCGCTGCGGCGTTTGGACTGCTGCCGGCACTACGACCGGTTCTTGGAGGCGAACGCGATCCACGGGATCGCGCTGCTCGCGGCCGAGCGCCTCGACCGCGTCGCATGGCTGCACGCCGAGCCGCGCGCGGTGCGCTTCGACTGGAGCGCCGGCGGGCTGGCGCTGCCGTACCATCTCATGGCGATCCACGTCTCGGCGATCTACGAAGTCGAAGGCCGCGTTCGCGAGGCGCTGCGCGCGACGCACGACGCCGAGCGCGTCGCGATCACGCCGGCGCACGGGCTGTACGCGCAGATCAGGCGCGCGGCGATCCTGCGCGTGATTCGCGAGCGATACGCGCACGACGACTTGGTCGCGTCGGTCCGGCGCGGGCTCGACGAGCTCTCGCCGGCCTCGCTGCAGGGCGATCTGCGCTGGCTGCCGCTCGCGCTCGCCGAGGAGATCGCGCACGCGGGCGACGTGCTCGGCGCGCGCGCCTTGGTGCGGCGCTTCCAGGATCTTCCCTCGCCCTCGCGGATGAGCGCGATGACCGACGATCCGCGCGACGAGGCGTACCGGCTGTTCGTCGACGCGGTCGTCGCCGACGCCGCCGGCGAGCTGCGCGAGGCGCACGCGCGGTACCAGCGCGCGTTCCAGATCTATCACCGCATCGGCTACGAGCGCCGCGCGCTGATCGCGGCGCTGCGCCTCGGCGAGCTCACCGGTCAGGCGTATCTGCTCGAGTACGTCGACCGCGCGCTCCGCAAGCTCTCGGCGCGCTCGCCGCTGCGCGAGCGCGCCCGGCTCTTCAACGACCGCCCGCTCCTCGAAGCCGGCGCGGACTGACCGCGGTCCCGCCGCGGGCGCTAGTGCTCCGCCTCGCCGCGGCGCGCGTGCTCGTCGGCGTTCGGGTCGGGCTTCGTCTTCGGCGGCAGTGCGTTCAGGTCGAGCGCGACCTGCCCGGCGGCGCGCAGCGCGTCGTTCAGCCCGCGCACGTCGCGCGCGACGAACGTGCGGTACCGCGCCAGCGCGGCGGCGCCTTCGCGCTGCAGCACCGCGCCTTCGGCGAGCTGCGCGGCGGTCGGGGCGCCGGGGCCGAGGTCGGAGAGAAACGTGAGGACGCGCTCGCGCAGCAGATCCTCGAGGAAGTCGTCGTCCTGGTCGTTCACCGGCTGCGAGCTGATCGCGTCCTCGACGCGCTTCGCCTCGGCGAGGACCGTGCGGGCGCGCGCCGCGAGCGCCGGGTCGGCGATCGCGCCGATCCGCGCCGGGAGCTGGACGCGCACGTTGTCGAGCCCGTTGAGCGCCTCGTCGAGCGCGGAGAGCTCGTCGTACATCGCGACCTGGAAGCGGTACCCGCGCAGCTCGTCCTGCGCCGAGGCGACGCGGCGGTCCCGCAGCACGCGGATCGTCTGTGCGTAGGTCGCGCCGTCGCGGTGCATTCGCACGGTGTAGACGCCGCTGAGCACCGGCGGACCGTCTTCCGGACCGCGATCCCACGGCGCGATGCGCCGCCACGGCGTCGGCGGATCGCGGTCGAGCTGCCATGCGACGCGGTTGTAGCCGGCGGCGTTCGGAACGTTCGGCACGTCCTGGCCGTCTTCGTCGTGCGTCCCGGCGATGCGGCGCACGACGGCGCCGCGCGCGTCGACGATCTCGAACGTGGGCGCCGTCTTCGCCGGCGCTTGCTGCCAGAACGTGAACGCCGCCTGCGGCGCGTCGGCGGCGCCGCGCTCGTTCACCGTCGGCGTGTAGCGCTGCAGCGGCTGCGCGTCGCGCGGCGCGAACAGCTTCGCGACCGCCGGCGCGCTCGCGCGCTCGCGCAGCGCCGCGAGATCGTCGAAGACGTACATCCCGCGGCCGTGCGTCGCGGCGATCAGATCGCCGGAGACCGGCTGCACCGCGAGATCGCGCACCTCGACGCTCGGCAGCGGCGCCGGAAAGACGCGCCATGACGCGCCGCCGTCGGCGCTCCACCACACGCCCTTCCCGGTCCCCGCGTAAAGCACGTTCGGGTTGCGCGGGTCTTCGCGCACGACGTGCACCTCGGCGTGCGGCAAGTTCGCCGCGATCGAGCGCCACGACGCGCCGAAGTTCGTCGTGACGTAGACGTATGGCGCGCGGTCGCCGACGAAGTGCCGGTCGACGACCGCGTACGCGGTCCCGGCCGCGCGGTGCGACGGCTCGACCGCCGGGATGCGGCCGTCGGCGTCGACGCTGGGGATCGAGACGTTCCGCCAGTGCGCGCCGCCGTCGCGGGTGAGCTGCACGACGCCGTCGTCGGTCGAGACCCAGAGCTGCTTCGCGGCGAGCGGCGAGGGCGCAACGCAGAGGATCGTGTCGAACGTCTCGGCGCCGGTGACGTCGAGCGTGAGCGGTCCGCCGGAGAGCGTTTGGCGCTCTTTCATGTTGCGGGTGAGGTCGGGGCTGATCGGCCGCCAGCTCATCCCGCCGTCTGTGGTGCGGAAGACGACGTTGCCGCCCGTGTACGCCGCGCGCGCGTCGAACGGGTCGAACGCGATCGGCGTCTCCCAGTTGAAGCGGTACCGCAAGCGCGCCGGCGCGACGACGTTCTGGTCGCGCAGGTACGGCGAGACGTCGGCGCTGCTCTCGGTGCGGCGGTCGAAGCGGATCAGCTCGCCCTGGTTGTCGCCGCCGCCGGCACTCGACCAGATCGAGGCGGGATCGCGCGGGTTCGGAACGACCCACGTCCCGTCGC
>DATHLL010000351.1:0-4573 GCA_035488195.1 Candidatus Elarobacter sp.
GCTGCTCGAAGCGGAGAACGCGCGGGAAGACGTGCTGCTGATCGCCGGCGGCCCGCGCATGACGAACCTGCTCGCCGCCGAGCTCGGTTACGACGCCGGGTTCGGGCGCGGCACGCTCCCGGGCGAGGTCGCGACGTTCATCGCGCGGCGCGCCGCGGAGCGCGCGAGCGCGTAGCGTGCCAGGCCGCGCGGCGCTCCCCGTCATACAAGCACTCAGACCATGAGCTCCTCTTCGATTCCGCGCTCGTCCGCCGAGCTCGACGGCGCCGAGGCCTGGGAACGTTCGCTCGCCGAGCCGCACGCGCTGTGGGACGGCCATCCCGGCGCGGCGGAGTTCGGCGCCAGCGTGCGCGGGCGGCTGGAGGCGGGCGCGCCGGTCCCGCACGTCGTGCCGAAGTTCTCGCTCCGGCCGGACGACGTGTTCTTCTGCATCGGCTCGTGCTTCGCGCGGGTGATCGAGTACCAGCTGCTGTACCGCAGCGTCCCGGTGACGAGCCTCGCGATCCGCGGCGAGCCGGCCGAAACGCCGAACGCGGTGAACGGCATCGTGAGCAAGTACACGACCGCGTCGATGCTCAACGAGATGCGCTGGTCGCTCGACGGCGTCCCGTTCCCCGACGAGGCGCTGGTCGCCGACGGCGAGGGCTACCGCGACCTGCAGCTCCAGCAGCAGCCCGCTCCGGTGACGCTCCGGCGCGCCCGCGAGCGGCGCCGCGTCGTCGAAGCGTACTTCGCGCGGCTGCGCGAGGCGAGCGTGGTGATCCTCACCCTCGGGCTCGTCGAGGTGTGGTACGACCGGCAGACCGATCTGTACCTCAACGTCGCGCCGACCTACGACATGGTGCACCGGCACCCGGGCCGGTTCGTCGTGCAGGTCAGCGACTACGCGGAGAACCGCGCGCGGCTGGAGCAGATCATCGACATCCTCTCGCGCCACGGGCGCCCGGATCTGCGCATCATCGTGACCGTCTCGCCGGTTCCGCTGCACCGCACGTTCGCGGCGGCGGACGTGCTGGTGGTGAACACGTACGGCAAGTCGACGCTGCGCGCCGTCGCCGGCGACGTCGTGCGAAACCACCCGCACGTCGAGTACTTCCCCGCGTACGAGCTGGTCACCGTGAGCGACCGCGCCGTCGCGTACATGGAGGACCAGTTGCACGTCTCGCTGACGATGCAGGGGATCGTCGGGACGACGTTCCTCGAGGCGTTCGGGCTCTCGATCCCCGCGCCGCATCCGGAGTACGACGAGTCCGGCTACCTGTGGGCGAATCCCGACGTGAAGACGGCCGTCGTGCGCGG
Organism: Candidatus Elarobacter sp.; assembly: GCA_035488195.1. Taxonomy (GTDB): domain Bacteria; phylum Vulcanimicrobiota; class Vulcanimicrobiia; order Vulcanimicrobiales; family Vulcanimicrobiaceae; genus Vulcanimicrobium. The sequence continues at coordinate 1,300 of DATHLL010000351.1, forward strand.
CGAGTTCGGCAGCGGTTACGAGCACTGGCTGCGCCACGGCCGTGAGGAAGGCCGCCCGCTGCGCCCGTGATCCTCCAGCGTTCGCGCGCGCGCCGCGCGTCGTTCGGCGCGGCGGCCGTCTTCGCGCTCGCCGCCGGGTTCGCAGCGCCGGCGAGCGCGGTCGACCGCGCGCTCGGCGCGGACGTCCCGAAGCCGGCCGTCACCGGAACGCCGTGGACCGACGCCGAGATCGCCGCGCTCGACGCGAACCTCGACCTCCAGCTCGCCGGCGCGCGCGCGCTGCGCGGCGCGCACGCCGCGCTCTACGCGATCGACGCGCGCGACGGGCGCGTCCTCTACCAGCGCAACGCCGACGACGCGTTCCAGCCGGCCTCGGCGCTGAAGCTGCTGGCCGGGAGCGCCGCGCTCGACAAGCTGGGACCGGAGTTTCGCTTCCGCACCGAGGCGACGGTCGAGAACGCGGTCGCCGGCGGCGTGCTGCGCGGGGATCTGACGCTGCGCGGGGGCGGCGACGTGCTGCTGAGCGAGCGCGATCTCGCGAGCCTGCCCGGCGCGCTGCGCGCCGCCGGGATCAGCGAGATCGAACAGGACGTCGTTCCCGATGTGACCGACGAGCCGCGCTATCTCCCCGGCTGGTCGTGGGACGACTTCCCGTGGTACTACGCCGCGCCGATCAGCGCGCTCGGTTTCGCCGACGATCAGGTCACCGTGACCGTCACGCCCGGCGCGCGCGCCGGCGATCCCGTCACCACGAGCGTCGAGCCGTGGGGGAAGACCTATCCCGACACCGGCTCGTGCGCGATCGGCGACCTCTCGTTCTGCATCACGGTCGGCGCGCGGACGGCGGCGCCGGGGACGGCGTCCTCGCTCGACGCGGTGCGCATCGCCGGCGCCAACGGCCGCGAGGTGCGCATCGTCGGAACGATCGCGAGCGACGCGAAGCCCGAGCACCTCTCGCTCGCCGTGCCGAACCCGCCCCGGTTCGCCGCGGCCGCGGCGCGCCGCGCGCTGCTCGCAGCGAGCATCCCGGTGCGCGCGCGCGGTTTCGCCGGCGAGCCGCGCCGGACCGACGACGCCGCGCCGCGGCGGGTCGTGTGGTCGCACGAGTCGGAGCCGCTGCGCGACCTGCTCGCCGATCTGTGGATGCCGAGCGACAACATGCTGGCCGAGGAGCTGCTGCGCGCGCTCGGCGCGACCGCGCCGGCGCCGCAAGGGACGAGCGCGCAGGGGATCGCGTTCGAGCAGACCTGGCTGCGCGGGCTCGGCGTCGATCCGGAGACGCTCGCGCTCGAGGACGGAAGCGGGCTCTCCGCCTACGACCGCGTCACGCCGCGCGCGCTGGTCGCGATCCTGAAGCACGACTGGGACGGGCCGTACCGCGATCTCGTCCTCGACGATCTCCCGCTCGCGGGGGTGCGCGGGACGCTGAAGTCCTCGTTCGCCGGAACGCCCGCCGAGAAGCGCGTCTTCGCGAAGACCGGGAGCCTCTCGCACGTCAGCACGCTGGCCGGCTACGTCGCGAACGCGAAGCACGGCGCGGTGATCTTCGCCTTCCCGGTCGACGACTGGGTCGGCGAGAGCGCGGCGCTGCGCGAGCTGCGCGGGCGGGTCCTCTCCGAGCTCGCCGAGCGCTGAGGCGATGCTCGGCGCGCACTTCGAGGCGGAGATCCGCGAGCAGCCCGGCGTGTGGCGGCGCATCGCGGCCTCCGACGGCGCGCGCCGGTTCGCCGCCGCCGTCGCCGGGCGCGACGTGCTCTTCCTCGGCAGCGGCAGCTCGCTCTTCGTCGGGATGCTCGGCGCGCTCGCGTTCCGGCGGCGCGCGATCCGCGCCGCGGCGCTCGCCGCGACCGAGGCGCGGTTCGACAACGCGGCCTACCGCGACGCGTGCGTCGTCGCGCTCTCGCAGAGCGGCCGCTCCAGCGATCTGCTCGCGGCGATCGACGTGCTGCGGCCCTCGCGGCTGATCGCGCTGACGAACGACATCGGCTCGCCGCTCGCCGAGCGCGCCGACGAGACGATCGACGCGCTCGCCGGCCCCGAGATCGCGGTCCCCGCCAGCAAGAGCGTGACCTCGGCGGCGGCGATCCTGCTGTGGGCCGCGGCGCTGACCGGCGGGAAGAAGAACCGCACCGCCGCGACGCTCGAGCAGACCGCGGACGACGTCGAGGACTGGCTCGGGGGCGACGGCGTCGAGGACGTCGCCGAGGCGGCGCGCCGGATCGCGCGGCGGCGCAGCGTCGCGGTCGTCGCGGCGGGCTACGGCGTCCCGGTCGCCTACGAGCTGGCGCTGAAGATCAAGGAGGCCAGCTACGTCCACGCCGAGGGGTTCGCGGCCGGCGAGTTCCGACACGGCAGCTCGGCGATGCTCGACGCCTCGAGCGCGATCCTCGGGATCGTCGACGAGGCCTCGCGCGACGTCGTGCACCGCCCGCTCGCCGAGGCCGCCGAGGCCGAGGCGCTGCGCTACGTGATCGGCGCGCGGAGCGGCGAGATCCCGCTGCTCGGGCCCGCGACCGGCGAGGCGTTCAACACGCTGGCGTGGCTGGTCGCGGGGCAGTACCTGGCGCTCTCGATCGGCCGGGCGAGCTACGTGGAGTCCGACTCGCCGCGCGGCCTCTCGAAGTGGATGGGCTGAGGGCTCCAAGCAGGTTCACGGCATTCTGAGGAAAACATGAGAATGGCGGAGCGTCAGACGACGCCTTCGCTTTTCTTTTGTGCGTCGCACGGCCGCCGGTGCTTCGGAGCAGGCGTCACGGCGACGGGAGGAACCATGCAGCAACACGTGGGGACTCGGGTGACCCGGTATCTCGGCGCGGCGCTCGCCGCGCTCTTCGTCGTCCTCTCGCTGATCGGACCGGTATCGGCCGCGACGACCGGCTCGATCTCCGGCACCGTCGTCGACAGCGCGACGAAGAAGCCCCTGGCCGGGGCGACCGTCACCGCCTCGGCCCCCAGCGGCCGCGGCACGGCTACGACGGACGCGAGCGGCTTCTACAATATCTACAACCTCGCGCCCGACACGTACACCGTGTCGATCACCGCGAAGGGCTACGACGACATCGTCCTCCAGGGCGTCACCGTCGTCCAGGACCAGAACGTCCAGATCAACCAGACGCTCGCGAAGACGCTGCGGACGATCGGCCGCGTCTCGGCGCGCAGCGCGAGCAACCTCGTGCAGCCGCAGCAGACCGCCGACGTCTACAACGTCTCGCCGCAGCAGCTCGGCGCCGCGGTCGGCGTCGGCGGACACCGCACGCTCTACGACGTCATCCAG
>DATHLL010000352.1:0-13195 GCA_035488195.1 Candidatus Elarobacter sp.
GGCGGCGGCGTGCGGTGCTGGTTGCGGCGCGCGATCTCCATCATCGAGTCGGCGGCGCCCTTCGCGTTCGGGTTCACCCCGCCGGCCTTGATCAGCGCGACGTCGCGGTGGACGCGCAGCGTCTTCGGGTCGTAGTCGTAGCTCAGGCGGTACGTTCCGGCGAGCGCCTTGCCGTCCGGGGTCCGGATGAACGCCTGGAGCGCGTTGCCGTACGTGTGCGTGTCGAAGCCCTCGTCGTGCGACGGCTTGACCGAGCGGACGCGCGCGACCTGGCCGAGCCGGTTCACCTCGACGGTGTACTCGACGTGGAGCGCCTTCTTCGGCGCCAGCTCCCGGGGCTGGACCTTCGTCACGTCGATCGGGCGCGGCGTCGCCTTGGAGGCCGGCTTCGGCGTCGGGGCCGCGAGCGCGACGGCGCCGCAGGCGAGCACCGCCGCGGCGGCCAGGAGCACTCTTCGCATCAGTTCCTCGAGAGGGCCGCGAAGGCCGCGCCGCAGGACGCGCAGGCGACGATCACTTGGAAGGTCGTGCCCCGGTCGCGAAGGTCGCTCGAGCGCTGGTCGGTCTCATGACTCCCGCAGTAACGGCAGCGGGTCGAGGTCGAGTTCCCTCCCGAACGATCGTCGGTCACCCCCAGGGTGTTCCCGGATCGCGAGGCGCCGCCCTGGCCGCCGCGCGGGACGCCCGCCGGAAGCCGCCGAACGCACGGCCCGTCATGATCCGACGTCTCGCCGCGGCGCTGGTCCTCGCGCTGAGCCTGGCCGGCTGCAAGGAGCCCGACTCGACCCCGCTCGGCCGCCAGTTCTTCCAAGGCCAGGGCGACGTGCGGGTGATCGAGGCGCACATCGTCCCGACCGGCGACTCCTCGGCGCAGACCGGCGGCGGGACCCTGCAGTACGTCATCGCGCGGATCGAGTTCACCAACGACCTCGGCTACGACCTCACGCCGGACATCACGCACTTCTACCTGCTCGACCGCAACAACAACCGCTATCAGGCGAAGGACAGCGGCTCTTCGGTCTTCACCGGCGTGAGCAACTCGACGCAGACGCTCAAGCAGAACGAGAAGCGCGAGTACACGATCGGCTTCCGCACCAACGACCCCAACGTCGCGGGGACGATCTTCTACGAACGCTAGAGGTTTCCGACTCGCGTCGGAAGCCGTCGCGTTCGCGCTTCGCGCGAGCCGCCTTCTGACGCTGAGCATCGTCGCAGTATCGCTCGCGGTGACGCCCGCCGGCGCGGCGCGGCCGCTGCCGGACTCGGGGAAGTGGGACCGCACGTTCGCGCTGTACGCACGCGACGTCGCCGTGCCGTGGAAGCCGATCGCGGTGCGGCTCGACACGTACAGCGGCGCGCCGGTCGACTTCGCGGCGTACGAGGTCGATCCGGCCGACGTGCTCGTCGCCGGAACGTCGCGCGCGCGGGCGATCGACACGTCGCACCGCAAGCCGGTCGCGAAGTGGCGCTTCACGCCGCCTGCCGGGCAGCGCTACACGCCGAACGACGTCGAGGTGCCGCTGCAGAACCGCGAAGGCTTCTACGTCGTCGAGGCGCGCCGCGGCGACGCGGTGCAGCAGGCCTGGCTCGACGTGACGCGCGTCGGGCTGCTCACGAAGGAGTCGGCGGGCGGGATCGTGCTGTACGGCGCCGATCTCGGCAGCGGCCGCGCGCTGGCGGGGATGCGGATCACGTACCTGGTCGGGACGTCGTTCCAGTACGCGAAGACCGACGCGCACGGGATCGCGCGCGCGCCGGCCTCGCCGCGGCCGCGCTTCGCGATGGCCGAGTGGGGAAAGAGCAAGACCTTCGTGTCGTTCCTCGCGCAGCCGCCGGTGCCCGCGACGCTGATCGGCGTCCGCGCCGACCGCGCGAGCGTGCGCGCCGGCGACCGCCTGCGCGTCGTCGGGTTCGCGCGCCGCCGCGCCGGCGCGGCGTACCGCCCGGCCTCCGGCGACGTGCGTGTCGCGCTCGTCGCGCGCGGGCGGACCGTCGCGAGCGCGGAGGCGAGGCTCGACGCGGCGGGCGCGTTCGGCGCCGAGTTCACGCTCCCGGCCGACACGGCGGCCGGGGACGCGGCGGTTCTCGCGACGATGAACGGGGCGAGCGGCGGCGCCGCGGTCCACGTCGACGGCGTCGGCGATGTCGTGCTCTCGGTGAGCACCGCGTGCGGCACGGCGTGCGCGCCCGATGAAGCCGTCCCGGTGACGGTGGTTGCACGGCGCCGCGACGACGGGACCCTGATGCCGAACCGCGAGGTGCGCGTGCGCGTCGTGCGCTCGCCGCACGTGCTCGCGCCGGGGGCGAGCGACGACGGCGCCGCCGCGTGGGGGACCGCGCCGGTCGCCGACGTGCGGCTGCGCACCGACGAGAACGGCGCGGCGCGCTACGCGATCCCCGCCCCGACCGACGGGCTGCCCTCGACCTACGGGATCGTCGCATCGAGCGGCGCGTCGACCGCGTCGGCGCGCGCGGTCGCGCCGGACGCGCGCGTCGCGCTCGAGGTGGTGCCGCAGGAGAGCTCGGTCGACATCGGCGCGCCGGCGTCGTTCGAGGTGCGCGGGTTCGACGCGGCCGACGGCCGGCCGGCGAGCGGGCTCGCGGTGCGGCTGCGGCTCGTGCACGGGCCGGCGGAGCAGTCGCAGCAGCTCATTCTCGACGCCGACGGCCGCGCGCGCGCGACGTTCCGCAACGTCGTCCCCGGCACGAACCTCGCCTTCGCGGAGGCGAGCGCCGACGGGAAGACGGCGCGCGACGTGAACGCGGTGACCGTCGCGCCGCAGGCGCTGCTCGGCGGCCGTTCGCGGCGCAGCGTCGAGGTGCAGATCGCGACCGACAAGCCGCGCTACCGCGTCGGCGAGCGCGTGCGCGTCGACGCCTCGCTGAGCGGCGCGGCCGGCGATGCGTTCGTCGACGTCGAGGGCGCGCGCGCGATGGGCGAGCAGACCGTCGGCGCGAGCGGCGGCCGCGCGAGCGCCACGTTCACCGTTCCGGAGACGGTCGGCGACGCGGCGGTCGGCGTCGCGTTCGTCCGCGACGGCGCGCTCGAGTACGCGACGCAGCGGCTCACGGTCGACGGGCCCGGGCACGCGCGCGCGACCGCGCTCGCCGCCGACAAGCCCGCGTACGCGCCGGGGAGCGTCGCGCACATCGCGATCGCCGACGGGAACGAGACCGCCGGCGCGACGCTCGCGATCCGGCTCGCCGACGCGCGCGCGTCGAGCGGCGCGTCGTTCGAGGAGGCGACCGCGGTGCTCGCCGGGACCGGGACGACGACGCAGAGCCCGACCTCCGCCGATCCCGCCTGGCACGCCTCGGTCGCGCCGACGCGCTCGACCGCGGTCGATCTCGCGGCGAACGAGCGCGCCGCGCCGGCCGCCGAGACGCTCGGCGCGCCCTCGGAGCGCGCGCTGGTGTGGCGGATCGACCGCGGCGCGAAAGAAGGGTTCGACGTGACGCTGCCGAGCGTGCCCGGGCGCTACGTCGTCTCGGTGCTGAAGGTCTCCGACGACGGCGACGTCGGCGCGGCGACGCTCGCGCTCGAGGTGCGCGGATGAGCGCGCAGACCGAGATGCCGCTCGCGCAGGCGCCGGAGGGCGCGCGGCTGATGCTGCTCGACACCTACGGCCTGGTGTACCGCGCGTTCTTCGCGCTCCCCGAGCTGACGACGACGCGCGGGATGCGGATCGAAGCCGCCTACGGCTTCACGATGATGCTGAACAAGCTGATCGCCGACGAGAAGCCGACGCACGTGATCGCCGCGTTCGACAAAGGGCTGCCGCACGCGCGCCTCGAGCTCTACCCGCAGTACAAGGCGCAGCGCAGCGAGACGCCGGACGAGCTGCGCGAGCAGTTCGCGCTGGTCCGCCGGATCCTCGCGACGTTCGCGATCCCGGTCGTCGAGATCGACGGCGAGGAGGCCGACGACGTCATCGCGACGCTCGCGCGGCAGGCCGAGGAGGAGCGGCAGCAGTCGCTGGTCGTCACCGGCGATCTCGACCTGCTGCAGATCGTCGACGAGCGGACGATCGTGCTGACGACGCGGCGCGGGATCACCGAGCTCGGGCGCTACGACGAGGCGAAGGTGCGCGAGCGGTTCGACCTCGAGCCGCGCCAGCTCCCCGACTACCGCGGCCTCAAGGGCGATCCGTCCGACAACCTGCCCGGGATCCCCGGCGTCGGCGAGAAGACCGCGACGAAGCTGATCAAGAACGCGGGCTCGCTCGACGCGCTGCTCGCCGACCCGAAGCTCGCCGGAACGGCGAAGCTCGAGGCGCTGGTGCGCGAGTACGGCGAGCAGGCCCGCGTGTGCCGCGACGTCTCCGTCATCAAGCGCGATCTTGCCGTGCGCGTCGACTGGGAGAGCGCGCGGTTCGTGCAGCCGCCGAACGACCAGCTCTACGCGCTCTACCGCGATCTCGAGTTCAAGACGCTGCTGAACAAGCTCGAGCCGCCGGCGACGCCGCAGCCGGTCGCGACCGAGGACGTGCTGCAGGGCGAGTACGCCTCGTACGCCGCGATCACCGATCCGCCGGACTACGCGAAGCTCGCGAAGCTCATCGCCGAGGCCGGCTCGCAAAGACGCGTCGCGGTCGCGCAGCGCGGCGAGACGTACGCGGTCTCGCCGGGCGACGGCGTCGCGTTCGCGTTCAACGTCTCGGCGACGAAGAGCGCGCCGGAAGTCGGCGCGGCGTTCGCGGCGCTGTGGACGCAGGTTCCGGAGCTGGTCGTGCACGACGCGAAGTCGGTCGCGAGCGCCGCCGGGCTGCCGGTCCGCGTCTTCGCCGACGACCCGATGGTCGGCGCGCATCTGCTGAACCCCTCGCGCGCGTTCGCCGACGTCGGCGCGGCGTCGAGCGAGTTCCTCGCGCGGCTGCTCCCCGAGGACCAGCCCGCCGCGGCCGCCGACGCGGCCGGGCTGCTGGCGCGCAAGACGCGCGAAGAATTGGAGCGGCGCGATCAGATCGCGCTCTACACCGACGTCGAGCTGCCGCTGGTCTCGGTGCTCGCGAAGATGGAGCGCGCGGGGATCGCGCTCGACCGCGACGCGCTGCGCGATCTCTCGGTGCAGGTCGACGCCGACGTCGAGCGCCTGCAGCGCGAGATCTTCGCGATCGCCGGCGAGGAGTTCAACCTCGGCTCGCCGCAGCAGCTCGGCCGCATCCTGTTCGACAAGCTCGCGCTGCCGGCGGGCCGCCAGAACAAGACCGGCTACGCGACCGGCGCCGACGTGCTGCAAGGGCTCGCGAAGAGCTTTCCGATCGCCGCGAAGGTGCTCGAGTGGCGCGAGGTCTCGAAGCTCAAGAGCACCTACGTCGACGTGCTGCCGGGGCTGGTCGACGAGACCGGCCGCATCCACACCGTCTTCAACCAGACCGCGACGGCGACCGGCCGGCTCTCCTCGACGAACCCGAACCTGCAGAACATCCCCGTGCGCACCGAGCTCGGACGGCAAGTGCGCAAGGCGTTCGTCGCGCCGTCGGACGAGCGCGTGCTGCTCGCCGCCGACTACTCGCAGATCGAGCTGCGGCTGATGGCGCACCTGAGCGGCGACGAGGCGATGCGCCAGGCCTTCCACGAAGGCCAGGACATCCACGACTTCACCGCGCGGCGGATCTTCGACGTCGGCCCCTTCGCCGAAGTGACGCGCGCGCAGCGCACGATGGCGAAGTCGGTGAACTTCGGGCTGCTCTACGGGATGTCGGACTTCGGGCTCGCGCAGCGGCTCGAGATCGACCGCGGAACCGCGCGCACGATGACCGAGGCGTACTTCGCGCGCTTCCCCGGCGTGCGCGGCTACATCGACCGCTGTCTCGACGAAGCGCGCGAGCGCGGCTACGTGAAGACGCTGCTCGGGCGGCGGCGCTTCATGCCCGACCTGCGCTCGAAGAACTACATGCTGCGCGCCGCCGCGGAGCGCGAGGCGACGAACGCGCCGCTGCAAGGCTCGGCCGCCGACCTGATGAAGCTCGCGATGGTCCGGCTCGACCGCCGGCTCGAGACGGCCGGGCTCGACGCCACCATGCTGCTGCAGATCCACGACGAGCTGATCTTCGAGGTCGCGCGGCGGGACTTGGACGCGGTCGCGCGCGTTGTGAAGTACGAGATGGAGCACGCCTACGAGCTGAGCGTCCCGCTCGAGGCGACGCTGAAGACGGGAAAGAGCTGGTACGACGTTGAGAGCTACGAGATCGATCATGCGGAAGCCGCGGGCTGAGCGCGCCGTCGCCAGTGCGCTCGCGCTCGCCGTGCTGGCCGCGACGGCGGTCGCGCTCACCGGGCGCGGCGGCGCGAGCGCGCAGCAGATGGACCAGCTTCCGTACTGCACGCGGATCCCGTTGCCGCCGCTCGCGTCGTGCCGGCCGGTCGAGGTGCTCTCCGGGCGGACGGCGTTGCGCCTCGCGCTCGCGTCGAACGAGGCGCAGCGCGAGCGCGGCCTGATGAACGTGCGCGCGGTGCCGCGCCGTCAGGGGATGATCTTCGTCTTTCCGGACGGCGACCAGACCCGCGAGTTCTGGATGAAGGACACGATCACGCCGCTCGACATGCTGTTCGTCGACAGCAGCGGAACGGTGACCGGCGTCGCGGCGAACGTCCCCGCGACGAAGCGCGGCACTCCCGACGAGAAGATCGCGCGCCGCCGCGGTATCGCGCAGTACGTCATCGAGCTCGGCGCAGGTGATGCGAGCGCGCTCGGGCTCGCCGCGGGGTCGCGGCTCTCGATCCCGCCGCTGCGCGCGTTCTGATGGTGCGCGCGGCGCGCGTGCTCGCGGCGGTGCTCGTCGCGTTCGCGTGCGCCGCGCAGTCGCCCGCGCCGCAATCCGCGCATGCCGACGCGCCGCTCACCGGCGACCAGATCCTCGCGCGCGTGAAGGCGGTGTTCCGTTCGTACCCGCGCCCGCCGTACGTCGCGTACACGCTGATCCGGCGCGACCGTCACGACGGCGCCCCCGACTTCGAGAACAGCTACACGCTGAAGATCTGGTGCCGGACCTCCGACCGGTCCGCGCTGGCGCGCCGCGTCTGGAAAGGCAAGGCGTACGGCGAGATGCAGAACCTCACCGTCATGTTCGACAAGGAGGTCGACCCCGGACCGCCGACCGCGGACATGTTCGAGAAGCGGCTGTTCGGCGCGCTCCACGCGCGCGCCGACCGCGAGGGAAGCTCCTCGAACGCCGCCGCGAGCGCGTCGTCCGGCGCGGCGAACGCCGGCGAATCGCCGGCGCCGCTGCCGGAGATCGGCCGCGTCTCGGCGCTCGACGGAGACTACCGCGCCGTGCGGGTCGCGCGCGAAGCCGGTCTGATCCATCTCTGGCTCGTCCCGAAGACCGATCCCGACCGCAACCGGCTCGACGAGCTGTGGGTGGACGCGCAGACCTACGACCTCCGCCGCGCGCTGGTCCGCGACCATCTCTATCTCGGAATGACGGGGCAGTCGCTCGACGACGAGTTCGACGTCCGCTTCGTCCCCGGTCCGGGCGGCCTGCCGCTGATCGCGACGATCCACGGCGAGACGAAGTGGGGGATGTTCGAGACCGACTACACCTTCACCGGCGTCACGTTCCCGGACGCGCTGCCGGACTGGTACTTCGCGCCGAAGCAGTACGGCGCGCGGCGGGCCGACGCGCCAAGCTAGGCACTTCCGGCCGCCACAACGGCCGTGATTGGTGCTATACTGCCCGGACAGCGCCTCGAGGCAGGCGCTGGAAAGGGGTGGTTTCATGCGCACGCGAGAGATGCTCGCGCTTTTCGCGCTTGCCGCGCTGGCCGCAGGATGTTCCGGCGGTCACGGGTCGAGCGCGCTTCCGGGTGCGACCGGAGGTGGTTCCGGCTCGCAAGGCGCCGGCCGCGCACCGCGGTACAACGGCGGTCCCGGCACGACGTCGCTCACCTACTACGACACGTACGCTCCGGTCGGTCAGTGCACCGCCGGTCAGCTTACGCTGATGAGCTACTACACGCCGGTGCACGACCTCTCGTTCTCCGCCGGCAACGGGCCGCCGCTGGTGGTCTCGAACTGCAACTTCACGACGAACCAGTACGTGCTGGTGACGCTCGGGACGCCGGCCTACGGCTCGCCGTACATCAAGCAAGTCGACTACACGGTCACCGTCGACGCCGCCGCGGCCGCGAAGGTGACGGCGACCTGGACCGCGCTCGGACCGACGCTACCCGGCACGCCGGGGACGAGCGGGACCGTGAACTACACGATCGGCGATCCCGACGGCGGCGGCGGGCTCTCCGTCCTGCGCCAAGGCGGCTGACCGGCGCACCGCGCGCAACGCCCGGGCCGCTGCCCGGGTCGTAGGAGAAGGTGCCCGAGCTTCCCGAGGTCGAGACCATCGCACGCGGTCTCGCCAACGCCGTCACCGGCAAGACCGTCGCTTCGGTGACGGTGACCCTCCCCAAGGTCGCGATCGCGCCTGCCGGAGAGTCGTTCGAGCAAGCCCTCGCCGGCGAGACGATCGCCGGCGTGGGCCGGCGCGGGAAGTACGTGGTGTTCCGGCTCGCCTCGGGGCGGCGGCTGGCGGTCCATCTCCGGATGACCGGCCGGCTGATCGTCCACCCGGCGGGCTACGCCGAACCGTATCCGTACACGCACGTCCACCTGGTCTTCCGGGACGGGACGCGCCTCAGCTTCGCCGACGTCCGGCAGTTCGGGCGCATGCGCCTGCTCGCCGCGGACGACCCCTGGGACGCCGACGGCGGAGTCGAGCCGCTCTCCGAGGGGTTTACCAGCGAGGCGTTTGTGAGTATGCTGGACGGGCGTCGCACGCCGATCAAGTCGCTGCTCCTGGACCAGACCAGGATCGCGGGGGTCGGAAACATCTACGCGTGCGAGGCCTTGTGGGAAGCGGGGATCCGGCCGAGCCGACCGTCCCACAAGATCAGCAAGCCGGCGAGACGCCGGCTGCACGGCGCGGTCAGAGACGTGCTCCACCGGGCGATCGAAGCCCGGGGGACGTCCGTGGACGACTACGTCGACGCTGAGGGGCTGAAGGGCGGGTTCCAAAACCAACTCGCCGTCTACGGCCGCCTCGGCGAACCGTGTCCCCGGTGCGGAAAACCCATCGTGCGCACGGTGATCGGACAGCGCGGTACCTGGTGGTGCCGAGCCTGTCAAAAATAAAAAATATATAGCGAAGGAAGTTACTCCACCATTTCCACCACCATCGAGGCGCCCGCCACGGCGCCGGTCCACGAAGAAGAAGACCAGCTCGCGCTCGAGCAGCGGCTGTACGAAGAGTCCCTGAAAGTCCTCGACGAGGGCCAGGTGCTCAGCGGCGTCATCGTCGCGAAGTATCAGGACGAATTGCTCGTCGACATCGGCGGCAAGTCCGAGGGGATTCTGCCGTTCCGCGAGCTCTCGCTCGCGATCGAGCCGAAGGAGCTCAAGGTCGGCGACACCTTGGAAGTCATGATCCACCGGATCGACGACCAGGACGGCCAGCTCTATTTGAGCGAGCGCCGCGCCCGCGCGCTGAAGACCTGGGAGAAGGTCATCGAGGCGCACGACAACGACGAAGTGATCGAAGCGACCGTGACGCAAGTCGTCAAGGGCGGCGTCCTCGTCGACCTCGGGATGCGCGGGTTCGTCCCCGCCTCGCAGATCCGCCGCCAGCCCGTCGGGAACCTCGACGAGCTCGTCGGGAAGAAGCTGCGGCTCAAGGTGATCGACCTCGACCACAAGCGCCACCGCGTCGTGCTCTCGCAGCGCCAGGTGCTCGAGGAAGAGCTCAACGCGAAGAAGCAGGAGCTGCTCGGAACGCTGCAGGTCGGCCAGATCCGCGAAGGCGTCGTCGTCCGGCTCGCGGAGTTCGGCGCGTTCGTCGACCTCGGCGGCATCGACGGCTTGATCCACAACAGCGAGCTCTCGTACGCGCGGATCAAGCACCCGTCCGAGGTCGTCAAGATCGGCGACACCGTCTCGGTCGAGGTGATGAAGTTCGATCCCGAGGCGAAGAAGGTCTCGCTCTCGCTCAAGCACGCGCTGCCCGACCCGTGGGTCGAGCACGCGGACAAGCTGTGGGAGGGCAACAAGCTCGTCGCGCAGATCGTCAAGGTCACGCCGAACTATCTCCTGGTGGAGATCGTCCCGGGCGTCCTCGCGATGGTGCCGAAGGGCGAGTTCGACGCGAGCGTCCAGTACTCGCCGGGCCAGGAAGTGGACGTCACGCTGCTGACGATCAACCACGGCACGCGCCGCATCACCGGCTCGATCCAGCACGTCGCCGACGTCGCGCCGGAAGAGCTCGAAGCGATCCCGCTCGAGGACGGCTTCGGCCCGCTCGGCGCAGAGCTCTCGCCGACGCTCTAATCCGCCACGACGGTCTCTCACCCTTCGACAAGCTCAGGGTGACATGGAACGAGGGAGGCGCTAAACGTCTCCCTCGTTTCTTTTTCCGGTTGTCACCCTGAGCTTGTCGAAGGGTGAGAGCCGATTGTGTCTAGGGCGATGCTTCTTGTGCGGCGAGCTGCTCGATGCGCTTCTTGATCTCGGTGACGTCGCATTCGATGCGGTTTGCGATCTGCAGCAGCACCTCTTCTTGCAGCTCTTGGTGATAGAGCAGCCGTGAGATCGAGTCGTGATCGTGCTCGGCGCGCAGCTCGTCGTGCGCGACCGATTGCCGCTGGCCGACGGCCAAGATGAAGATGAGGATCAGCTGCAAGATGTTCGAGCACGTCAGCAGGAAGGCGAAGGGGTACGGATCCCACTTCGAGATGATCCCGACCGGGATCCAGATCATCTGGACCAGGACGGCGAGGCCGAGCGCGAGCGGCGCGCCCGTCCAGTCGGCGATTCGCTTACAGACGCGCTCGACCGGGGTCAGCTGGTCCTGGTGCTCCTGGTTGACGTCGTGGACCAGCGGGTGTTCCGTCACATCGGCGGGCGCGGCGGGCAGCGTGGACGTCGCATTCATGGAGCCAGTATACTACGCCCCATGGCCAAGCTCAGGGTCGGGCTCACCGGCGGGATCGGCTCGGGGAAGAGCGCGGTCGCCGCGGTCCTCGCCGAACGCGGCGCGACGGTGATCGACGCCGACGTGCTGGCGCGCGAGGCCGTCGCGCCGGGGTCGGCGGGGCTGCGCGAGATCGCGGCGCGCTGGCCGCAGGCGATCGGCCCGGACGGCGCCCTAGACCGGCCGGCGCTGGCGGCGATCGTCTTCGCCGACGAGGGCGCGCGCGCGGCGCTGAACGCGATCACCCACCCGCGCGTCCGCGCGCGCGCCGAGGAGCTCGAGCGCGACGCGCCGGACGGGCTGGTGGTGCACGTCGTGCCGCTGCTGTTCGAGGGCGATTTCTGGCGCCGCTGCGAGAAGACCGTCGTCGTCGCCGCGCCGGACGAGGTGCGCGTCGCGCGGGTGATCGCGCGCGACGCGGTCGAGCGGCACGACGTCGAGCGGCGGATGGCGGCGCAGATCGATCCCGCGCTGGCGCGCGGACGCGCCGACTACGTCGTCGAGAACGACGGTGATCTCGGCGCGCTGCGCGAAGGGACTCTGCGCGTCCACGAGGCGCTGTTGCGCGATCTGCGCGCCAAGGAGGATCGGCCGTGACGCCGACGACCATCACGACGCTCCCCGAGCCGCCCGGGCCGGTGCCGTTCGACAAGCTCTTCGCCCGGTCGTGGCAGGTCTTCAAACGCAACTGGATCGTCGCGCTGCCGCCGATCATCGCCGGGATCGTCACGGTGATCGGGGTGGTGGTGTTCCTGGTCGCGATCGCGGCGGCGGCGTTCGCGAGCGCGGTCGGTCACGCGAGCTCGGCGGCGATCGGGGCGCTGGTGCTGGGCTATCTCGTCTTCATCGTGGTCGCGATCGTGCTCTCGCTGTGGGGGTACGTCGCGATGTTCGGGATGGCGGACGCCGCGTGGACGCGCGGCACGGCGACCTTCGCCGACGGCTTCGCGGCGTTCCGCGAGCGGGGCGGCGCGACGTTCGTCGCGTGGATCGGGATGTTCTTGCTCGCGATCTGCGCGCTGATCCTCACGCTGCCGACGCTCGGGCTCGCCCTGCTCGCGTTCCCGCTCGCGATCATGTACGTGATGCCCTCGGTCGTCGTCGGCCGGCGCGGCGGGTTCGAGGCGATCGGCGAGTCGTTCCGGCTGGTGCGCCGCTTCTTCGGGCAGTCGGCGATCACCGCGCTGGTGCTGCTCGCGATCGCGTACGGGATCAGCATGATCGGCGGGTTCGCGATCTTCCCGGTCGAGATGGCGGCGCTGCCGCAGGGCTCGCAGACGGAGTTGCGGGTGCCGCCGATCCCGCTGCTGCTCGGCGGCGGTCTGGGCTATCTGGTCTCGATCGTCGCCTCGACGGCGTACTACGGCTTCGTCGCGACGATGCTGGTCGGCATGTACCGCGATCTCGTCTCGCAGCCGGAGCCGGAGCCGGTGCCCGTCGTCGCGGGATATCCCGCGGCCGCGCCCGGTCCGCCGCCGCCCTCCGCACCCGTTCCGCCCGCGGTACCGCCGCCCGCGGGGCCGCCGCAGCAGGACGCGCCGCCGCCGGTCTGACGGTTACGGCGCGGGTGAGGGGCCGTT
Source organism: Candidatus Elarobacter sp. (assembly GCA_035488195.1). Classification (GTDB taxonomy): domain Bacteria; phylum Vulcanimicrobiota; class Vulcanimicrobiia; order Vulcanimicrobiales; family Vulcanimicrobiaceae; genus Vulcanimicrobium. The sequence goes on from DATHLL010000352.1 coordinate 12,542, forward strand.
GTCGAACGCCGGCGCGCTGCGGCCGACGTCGAAGACGCGCTCGTCGCCGAGCGCGTCCATGAAGCCGCGCACGACGAAGATCCCGCTCGTGCGCAGGCCGAGCGCGCGCGAGAGCCGGATCGTCCCGGTCGCGTCGCGCAGCCGCGGCGTCCCGCCGTCGACGTACGGCTCGCCCGCGATCGTGATCACCGATCCGGCCTTCGACGCGAGCGCTTTCGCGATCGTGTCGGGCGGGTCGAACGCGATCGCCTTCTCGACGATCACGCCGAAGTTCGTCCCGAGCATCGCGACGCGCACCGTGTAGCGGCCGGGCGCGAAGGCGCGCCGGTCGTCGGTCGTCGAGTCGACGATCACCTGCGCGAGCCGCAGATGCCCCGGCGGGACGTCGAGCTGGCGCGTGATGGGGATCGGCTTGTGCCCGGTCACCGACGACCAGACCGGCGTCTCGTCGCGCAGCACGTCGACGCGGAACAGATCGGCGGTCGGGAACCGCAGCCGCACGGTGCGGCCGGTCGGGTTGTGCAGCGCGATCGCGACGGTGAACGGCGCCAGCAGCGCGGTCCCTTCGCGGTCGAGCATCACGTCGGCCCAGACGCCGCGCGGCGAGGCCGACGGCACCGGGCGCGGGGCCGCCGACGCGGCGGCGAGCGCGGC
>DATHLL010000353.1:0-4370 GCA_035488195.1 Candidatus Elarobacter sp.
TCGTTCCACAGCAGCCGCCCGAGCGCGATGAAGACGAGCCCGGTCGCGAACCAGCCGGCGAGGTTCCGCAGCGGCATCCCGAAGTACGGCCCGCTCTCGTGCCAGATCCAGAAGTGGACGTACTGCATCTGCGGAGCGGCCATCGACGGGTCGAGCACGAGGTCCCACGCGGTCAGGAGCCACGTGCCGAGCACGATCGACCACGCGACGCGGTTGCGCAGGCCGTTCGCCGCCGCGATCGCATCGGCGAGGACGAACGACGCGAACCCCATGAAGAACCACGACAGCGGGATCGCGGCGGGAACGCGGCCGAGCAGCTTCGGCCCGAGAAAATTCGTGTACTCGTAGCCGCCGAACGGCCAGCCCGTCTTCGTCCCGGTGAGCTCGGCGCTCGCCGAGACGATCGTCGCGGCGAAGAAGAAGATCAGCGTGCGGCGCGCGCCGAGCGCGGCGAACCCGTACGCCAGCATCGCGAGCGCGCCGAGGAACATCGACGTGCCGCCGGTCTTGTCCATCGCGAACGCGTAGAACGCCGCCGCGCGCGGCTGTCCCGCCCACAGCTCGGGATGCGGGATCGCGACCAGGATCCCGAACAGCCCGAGCAAGAGCGCCGCGACGTGCAGCGCGGTGAGCACCCAAGCCGCGCGCATCATGCCGCTTCCTCCGCGACCAGCGCGCGGCCGCGCCAGACGTGCTTGCGCCGCAGCGCGCTCGCGATCAGCAGCGCGACCGCCGGAAGATCGGCGAGCGGCGAGAGCCAGTAGAGCGGCGACGGGCGCACGTACGCGCGCCGCGTTCCAACGAGGACGCCGATCCGCATCGCGACCAGCGCGAACGCTGCGGCCGTCGCAACGGCGGTGACGGAATCGCCGAGATGCGAGGGTAGACGCTCGCTGGCGAGCGACGGGAGGCGCTCATGCAACAGCAGCAGCGCGATCAGCGTGGGGAGCGGGAGCGCCTGCGCGAACAGCACCTCGGCGAGCGCGAGCGCGAGACGTGCCGGCGAGACGAAACCGTCGCGCAACGTCAGCGAGCGTGGCCAGTTCGCCGCGCAGTCGCGCCACAAGTCGTACATCCGCACGACGGCGTCACCCTCGTAGAACCCGATGCGCTCGCCCGCCGCCGCGAGCACGCGCGCCACCGTGACGTCCTCGCAGCGCGACGCGCGCGCCGCGCGGAAGGCATCGGTTCGCACCAGCGCGTCGCGTCGTGCGACGAAGACTTGCCCGTTCGCCTGCACGCGCGCGGGATCGCGCGTCGCGACGTTCGGCAGACCGGCGCGGTAGACGAGCGTCGTCAGCAGCGCGGGATGCAGCAGCGCGCTCGCGCCGCCGGCGAGCTCTTGCCGCGTCGCGACGCTGAGCGCCGCAAGTCCCTCAGCCTCGGCGCGCGCGACGGCAGCACGGAGCACCGTCGCGCCGATCCGCACGTCGGCGTCGATCGTCGCGATCCACGGCGCATCGGTCGCGCGCAGACCGTTCTCGAGATTCCACGCCTTGCCGTTCCAGCCGGCCGCAACCGGCGCCGCGTCGACGAACCGCACGCGCGCGTCGCGCTGCGCCGCCGCGTCGACGACCGCGCGCGTCCCGTCGGCCGACCCGCCGTCGACGACGACGATCTCCGTCACCTCGCGACCGCAGGCGCTCAGCGACGCGAGCGTCGCGCCGACCCGCGCCGCCTCGTTCAGCACCGGCACGATCACCGCGATCGATAACGGTTCCCCCAGCGCTCTTGCCACCGAGGCCGTTGCCGCCGGCGCCGCTTCCGACGACCCTGTCGAAGCGTTCCGCAACGGTGCGCCGCCGGCGGTCGCGAGCATCCGGAGCAGCGCGCGGGCGCCCGCGATCGTTTCCAGCAGCACCAGGGCGACGAGCGTCATGCGCCGTCATCGTAACCGGTTCGCGCGGGATTTCCTGTGAGCCGGACGACGGCCGCGTCACTGCAGCATCCACGGCTCCGCGGCGCGGCGGCGGCGGCCGCCGACGTAGAGATAGCGGTGGTTGCGGACGACGCGCGGGGGCGCGGTGAGGATCACGTCGTCGCGCTCCAGCTCGAAGACGAGCTCGCCCGAGACGGTGAACCGCAGCTTGCGCCCGTGCCCGTCGAAGACGACCTCGCGGGTCGCCGCCTCGGCGATCGCGAGTTCCGTCAGCTTTGCGGTCGCGAAGCCCCCGTGCTGCCGCGGCGGGACGAGCGCCCAGCCGTGCAGCGACTGCAAGCTGAAATACGGCCGCAGGATCCCGGCGATCCGGACTTCGCCGCCGGTCGCCGTGACGCGCACCGTCAGGACGCACGGCCGTTCGGCCCACTCGCCGAGCTGCCGCATGAACGCTCCCACCCGCAAGGCCCTTTCCTTTCCCGGTCCTGTACGGTACCGGACCGAGCGCTGTACGCGGGTCGGTGCCCGACCCTCCTGGCGGGCATTCCGGGGGACCCTTGCCGGACGGTCGCGAGCGCGCAGACGGCGAAGCGATGACCCAGATGGCTGTCGAGACGGCGGAGCTGCGGGAGGCGCTCGAGCGCTGGTTCGGGTTCCCGAGTTTCCGTCCGTCGCAAGAGGCGATCGTGCGCGACGTCCTCGCGGGCCGCGACGTCTTCGCGCTGCTCCCGACCGGCGGCGGGAAGTCGCTGTGCTACCAGCTCCCGGCCGTGCTCACCGAGGGGCTCACCGTCGTCATCTCGCCGCTGATCGCGCTGATGAAGGACCAGGTCGACGCGATGGGGACCGCCGGCGTCCCGGCGACCGCGCTGAACTCCTCGCTCGAGTGGGCCGAGCTCCGGCGGCGGCTCGACGGGCTCGAGCGCGGCGAGTACAAGCTGCTCTACGTCGCCCCGGAACGGCTCACGCTCCCCGGGTTCAGCGACGATCTCGAGCGCTGGAACGTCGCGCGGTTCGTCGTCGACGAGGCGCACTGCATCAGCGAGTGGGGCCACGACTTCCGGCCGGAGTACCGCCGGATCGCACCGCTGCGCGAGCGCTTCCGCGACGTCCCGTTCTGCGCGTTCACCGCGACGGCGACGGCGCGCGTCCGCGACGACATCGTCGCGTAACTCGGCCTCATCCGCCCGGCCGTGCACGTCGCCTCGTTCGACCGCGCGAACCTGACCTATCGCGTCCTGCACGCGCCGCGCTCGGTCGAGGCGCTGCTGGCGTGGCTGCGCGCGCGCCCCGACGACGAGGCGGGGATCGTCTACTGCGGGAGCCGCGCGAACACCGAGAAGCTCGCCGACGCGCTGAACGCCGCCGGCGTCCCCGCGCTCGCTTATCACGCCGGCCTGGAGAACACCACCCGCGCGCAGCGGCAGGAGCGGTTCATCCGCGACGACGTCCGCGTGATGTGCGCGACGATCGCCTTCGGGATGGGGATCGACAAGTCCAACGTGCGGTTCGTCGTGCACTGGGACGTCCCGCGCAGCCTCGAGGGCTACTATCAGGAGACGGGGCGCGCGGGGCGGGACGGGTTGCCGGCCGAGTGCGCGTGGTTCTTCGCCTACGGCGACGTCGCGCGCGCCGAGCGGTTCGTCGAGGAGAAGCCGGAGTCCGAGCGCGCCGCGGCGCGCGAGCAGCTCGAGCGCGTCAAGCGCTACGCGTACTCGAACGACTGCCGGCGCCGCGAGCTCCTGGCGTACTTCGGCGAAACGTATCCGCGCGAGCGCTGCGAGAACTGCGACAACTGCCTGCAGCCGCGCGCGGCGTACGACGCGACGCTCGACGCGCAGAAGCTGCTCTCGTGCGTCTACCGGGTCCGCGAGGCGCACGGCTACGGCGTTGGGATCGCGCACGTGATCGACGTCCTGGTCGGCGCGAAGACCGAGAAGATCGAGCGCTGGTACCACGACCGGCTCTCGACCTACGGGATCGGCAAGGACCGCGACCGGCGCGCCTGGAGGCACCTCGCCGACGAGCTGCTGCGCCTCGGCTACATCGCCCAGGACGCCGCCCGCCACAACGTCGTGGCGCTGACCGAGGCCGGGAAGCGCGCGCTCGTCCAGCGGACGCCGATCGAGGTCCGCGAGGCGGTCGTCCCGACCGGCGGCCGGCGCCGCACGCCGGCCGTGGCGGCCGACGACGAGGCGTACGACCGGCCGCTCTTCGCCGCGCTGCGGGCGCTCCGTCGTGAGATCGCGATCGAACGGGACGTCCCGCCGTACGTCGTCTTCAGCGACGCCGTCCTGCGCTCGATGGCGCGCGAGGTCCCGAGGACCCCGGCGCAGCTGCGTGCGATCAGCGGGGTAGGAGAGAAGAAGCTCGCCGACTTCGGCGCCCGCTTCCTGGCCGCGATCGCCGGGAACGCGCCGGACCCGCCGCATTAAGCGTTGATTGCGGTACACCCGTTCTCAGGGAGACCTCAGACCCCGATGACAGGATT
>DATHLL010000354.1:0-3554 GCA_035488195.1 Candidatus Elarobacter sp.
GACGCGTTCGACGGACCGGCCGTCGTAGAGCAGTACGACGCCACGACGTACGTCGCGCCGTCCTGGTCGGCACGCGTCGACGGCTTCGGAAACCTCGTCATGGAGCACGCACGATGACCGGACGCGAGCTCGATCCGATCACCGCGGAGCTCGTCTCGTCGGCGCTGGTCTACGCCAGCGAGGAGATGGGCATCGCGGTGCGCGACGCCGCGTACTCGCCGAACATCAAGGAACGCCTCGACCATTCGTGCGCGCTGTTCGACGCGCGCGGGCGGCTGGTCGCGCAGGCCGAGCACATCCCCCTCCACCTCGGCTCGCTGCCGTGGGGCCTGCGCCGCTGCGTCGCATGGCTCGCCGAACGCGGGCGCGCGCTCGCGCCGGGCGAGATGATCGTCGTGAACGACCCGTACCTCTCCGGGACGCACCTCAACGACGTCACGGTGATCCGCGCGATCCACCACGGCGGCCGGCTCGTCGGCTACGCCGCGAACAAGGCGCACCACACCGACGTCGGCGGCGCCGTCCCCGGCTCGATGCCGCCCGACGCGCGCGATCTCTTCGCGGAAGGCGCGGTCTACACGCCGACGCTCCTCGTCCGCGACGACGCGGTGGTCGACGAGACCGTCGACCTGCTGCGCGCCAACTCGCGCACGCCGGAGGCGCGCGCCGGCGACCTGCGCGCGCAGATCGCGGGGAACAACGTCGGCGAACGGCGCTTCGTGGAGCTGATCGAGCGCTACGGGATCGAGCTCGTCGAGGCGTCGCTCGACAAGTCGCTCGCGGACGGCGAACGCCGCACGCGCGCGGCATTGCGCGAGCTGCCGGACGGCGTCGTGCAGCACGAGGACGTCATGGAGGACGAGCGCGGCGAGCCGACGATCGTGCTGCGCGTTCGCCTCGAGAAGCGCGGCGACGCGCTCGCGCTCGACTACGCCGGGACCGCCGCGCAGCGCGCGATGCCGCTGAACGCGGTGTACGGCGTCACGCTTTCCGGCGTCTACTACGCGGTGCGCGCCGTGACCGATCCGCGCATCCCGATGAACGACGGGTCGTTCGCGCCGATCACCGTCGAGGTCCCCGAAGGGACGCTGCTGAATCCGCGCCGCCCGGCGCCGGTGAGCGCGGGGAACGTCGAGACATCGATGCGCAACGCCGACCTCGTCCTCGGCGCGCTGGCGAAGCTCGCGCCCGGGCGCGTCCCCGCGCAGAGCGGCGGCTCGATGAACAACGTGATGATCGGCGGCCTCGACGGCGCCGGCCGCTCGTGGGCGTTCTACGAGACGAACGGCTGCGGGATGGGCGCGCGCCCGAGCGCCGACGGGATCGACGGGATCCACGCGCACATGACCAACACCTTGAACACGCCGATCGAGGCGATCGAGCGGCAGATGCCGATGCTGATCACCGCGTACGAGTTCGCCGAGACGAGCGCCGGCGACGGCGAGTTCCGCGGCGGCTCGGGACTGGTGCGCGCCTTCGCGCTGCGCGAGGGGACCGCGACCGCGTCGCTCCTCGCCGAGCGCCACGCCGTGCGCCCGCACGGCACGAACGGCGGCCGCGACGGCGCGACCGGCGCGCACGTCATGGTGCGCCGCGGCGGCGCGGTCAGCGATCTCCCCGCGAAGACGACCGTCGCGATGGAGCCGGGCGACGCGATCATCGTGCGCACCGCGGGCGGCGGCGGCTACGGCGACCCCGCGCAGCGCGACCCCGTCGCACGCGAGCGCGACCGCGCCGACGGGATCGGCACGGCGGAATAGCGCGCGCTCAGGTGTAGAGCGTCCCGTCCTCGACGAAGCAGAGGTCGTTCTCCCAGGGATCGACGGCGTAGAACGAGCGTTCTCCCCACGGGCGCTCGACGATGGCGCCGCCCGGCTCGCCGTGGACGTCATACGGAGCCAGCACGCCCAGCGCTTCGGCCCGCGCGTGCACCGCACCGAGATCGTCGACCGCAAAATACAGCGACTTCGCGTTGGGCTGCGGCGGGAGTCCGCCGCGCGTCACGTCGATCAGGGCGACGATGACGCCGCCGCAATCGAAGTAGTGCCGCGAGCCGGGGTGCCGCGTCCCGGCAGTGCCGAGCAGGTTCGCGTACAGCTCGGCGGCGCGGTCCAGATCGCCGACCTCGACGGTGATGCGGAAGAGCTTCGGAACGGCGGTCGACATGCGGTGCTCCTCTAGCGAGTGGTCTTGCGACCGGCGGACGTCCACGTTTGCGTTGAATCGTACGGCTCGAGATGAGCGAGCCAGGCGCGGACGACGCCGCTCACGCGCTCGCGGTCGAGACGGTAGAGCCGCGTCCGCCCGGTGCGATGGACGGTGACGAGGCCCGCTTCTTCTAGGACGCCCAGGTGCCGAGTCGTGGTGGGCCAGCTATGGTGGAAGCGCTTCGCGAGATACCCTGACGGGAGCTCGCCCCCGAGCACGGCGAGCTGAACCAGGATCTGACGCCGGACGGGATGCGCCAGAGCGTTGAAGACGAGGTCTTCGCCCGACTCTTCTGCACGCTGCCGGATCGCGTCCGATGGTCCGATGGCATAACTATTAGCACAGAAGACAAGTATCCGCAAGAGGACGATGCTCGACGCATTGACGGCCACTTCGATTTCACAGTAGAGTGGGCGCGCAATGGGGATCGGCACGGTGGAATCGACGCCCGCGGAGATCCGTGCGGCGATCCGCGTGGGAACGATCGCCGGGCCGACGGAGCGGCTCGCGCCGGATCGCGTGCAGGCGAATCTCGTCGCCGTTCCGCGCGACTACGCGGACGAGTTCGGCGATCTGTGCGCGCGCAATCCCGTCCCGTGCCCGGTGATCGAACGGCTCGCGCCCGGCGCGCACGAGCCGCGGTGCGCGCCCGGTGCCGATCTGCGGACCGATCTCGGCCACTATCGGGTCTGGCGCGACGGCGAGCTCGCCGAGCAGCCGCGCGACGTGCGCGCGCTTTGGAGCGAGGACGTCGTCGCGTTCCTGATCGGCTGCTCGTTCACGTTCGATCACGCGCTCGCCGAGGTGGGCCTCACGCCGCGCCATTACGCGCTGAACCGGAACGTGCCGATGTACCGCACGCGCGTCCCGCTCGCGCCGGCGGGACGGCTGCGCGGCACGGCCGTCGTCAGCATGCGGCCCTATCCCACCGAGCAGCTCGAACGCGTGCGCGCGGTGACGCGGCCCTATCGCGCGATGCACGGCGAGCCGCTCGCCTGGGGCGATCCCGCCGCGCTCGGCATCGACGACCTGATGCGGCCCGACCACGGCGACCCGCCGGTCCTCGAGCCCGGCGAACTCCCGGTGTTCTGGGGCTGCGGCGTCACGCCGCAGAGCCTCATCGTAACGAGCCGGATCCCGTTCGCGATCACCCACGAGCCCGGCCACATGTTCATCACCGACCTCACCCACGCCGAAACCGCGCTGGCCCTCGTCCCGTAGCTCCGGCAAGACGGTTCGCGGCGGACCTTGACGGTCTCTTAAAAGCATAGTACAGTGGCGCCGCGGCTATTCTTAAATCTTTAAGAGAGTGCCAAATCGAGGAGGCTTCGCGGTGCTGAGCGACC
>DATHLL010000355.1:0-3493 GCA_035488195.1 Candidatus Elarobacter sp.
CGCGCAGGTCGGTGCTGAGCCATGTGACCGCGCCGTCGACGAAGTACGGGTTCGGCTGGTCGACGAGCTCGATCGCGACGCTGCGCTTGACGTCCTGGATCGACGCCGTCAGCTCGACCACTTGCAGCTCGGCGACGAAGCCGTTGGTGCTCGCGAACGTCATGTCGTAGACGAACGTGAAGCGCTGCGGCGCGTTCGGCAGCGAAGGGTCTTCGCAGAGCAGGCCGGTCGGCGTCCAGCCCATGTCGGTGACGCTCGGCGAAGCGGTGATCGCCGGCGCCCACGCGTTGAGCTGGCTCGGGTTCGGCGTCGCCGTCGTGATCCCGAGCTGGCTGGGCGTGAAGCCTTCGACGACGACGTAGAACGCGGCCGCGACGTCGGCAGGCGTGGACAGCTTCAGCAGCGCTTCGATCTCGGCTTTGCCGTAGGTGCTGCGGTCGATGATGAACCAGCAGTCGCGGCACGTGACGTGGCGTTCGGTCTCGACCGGCTTGCCGTCGCCGGGATCGACGATGAAGCCGAGCCTGAACCAGTTCGCGACCATGTCCGCGTACGATGTGACGAGGCCGCGCGTCCAGTCCGCCGCGGTCGCCGGCGTCGCTTCGGGATAGACGCTGTCGGGCCGCGCGGCGGGCCACCACGCCGCCTGATCGGGTGCCGATCCGCCGCTGCACGCGGTGAAGTCGGCTTGCCACGGGCGCGCCATCATCTGCGTGACGTCGCCCGGGTTCATCCCGGCGTGGTCGAACCTGAAGGGCTCGGTGTACGGGAAGCCCGAGATCGTGCTCGTCGCTTCGATCCCCGGGAAGAACGCGGCGCCGACGCAGTTCTCGAGCGCGGCGAGCGTCATCCCGTCGGGCGTGAGCGACGGCGTCGCGGCGGGCCAGTCGTTCACGAAGGTTCCGGCGGCCCACTGCTGGATGTTGTAGATCTGGAAGTCCTTGAGCTGCGAGCTGCCGTACAAGAGCGGCATGTCGCCGGCGGGGCGCAGCTTCGCGGAGATCGCCTGGCGCGCCGCGTCTTGGCCGGGTGCGGGCGGGATCACCGCGGAGAGCGTGTCGTGGTCGCCCGGGCCGAACGCCGCCGCCGCGACGCGCGTCGCGCCGATCCCGCGGCGGAGCAACGGCCAGATGTCGTTCACGAACGAGACCGCGGGATAGCCGGCCGCGCCGGGCGCGGGGAGGAGCCCCTTCGCGATCGCGACGTCGCGGAGCGCGTCGTAGAGCGTGGTCGGCGTTTGGACCGGCGGCGCGAAGCGCGGCGGCGGGCAGATCACCCACGCGCCGACGGCGTCGTACGTCGTCCCGCCGACGACGATCGTCGCGCCGACGGGGCCGTCGGAGACGTCGTCGTGCCAGCCGGCGTTGTTCAAGTACGTGGTGATCGGCTGGCTCGAAGGCGAGGAGCTGAAGCCGTAGCCGCCGACGACGATCAGGTTTCCGTCGTCGTCGACGTGCGCCTCGCCGAGCGGGACCGCGACGCCCTGATACGTCCCGCCGTCGAACGTCGCCGAAGCGCCGATCCCGGTGAGCGTGCGCGCGCCGGGGTCGATCGAGGTCATCTCGGTCGGCTTCATCTTCGTGTTCGCGACGTGCACGGTCCAGGTGATCGGGCCGTCGGTCTGCGTGAGCTCTTTGACGCTGTTGTCGTCGTAGAAGCCGAAGAGACGGAAACGCTGCGCTTGGCGGCGGATGCGGCACTGCGTGTCCTTGTACTGGCCGTCGGCCGGGACCGGCGGCGCGGCGGGATACGGAATCTCCGGGCCGACGTACCACTCCGGGCTGTTGCCGATGCGCGCGATGCCGATCGCGGGATAGATCTTGACCTGCGTGAGGTTTGCCATCGCGTGGGCCTCCTTATGCCGTTGCGGCGAACGCGCGCGAGCGGCGCGCCCAGAACGTGGACGCGGGCCAGCGGCGTTCGCTCGAGTACCGTGTGGCGAGCCCGTCGAGATAGAGGTCGAACTCCGCGCGCCGCGCGGCGTGGTATGCGCGCAGCGGCGCGCGGTCGTTGCGTGCGAGGAACGCCTGCGCAGCGTCGGCGGCTGCGACGCCGTTGCGGAGCGCGCGCGTGACGCCGAAGCCGAAGAGCGGATCGTGGGCAGCGTACGCGTCGCCGACGGCGAGCCAGTGCGGCTGCGGTCCGGGGGCGATGAGCCGGCTGTCGGCGGCGACGACGCGCAAGCCGGCGCCGTTCGGGGCGTCGTGCGGGGCGAGATCGCGGTCGGTGAGGTACGCGATCGCGTGGCCGCCGGGGAGCGGCGATGCGTACCACCAGCCGCCGGGGACGGCTTCGACGACGATCGCGCCGGCGTACGCGGGCCGTTCGTTGCGCGCGGTGTGCGCGACGATCGCGACGAGATCGTCGAAGCGGCGGTGGCGCGCGCCGAGGCGGCGGCCGAGCGCGCAGCGGCGGCCGGTGGCGTCGACGAGAAAACGCGCGCGGATCGCGCCGTGCGTTCCGTCGAGCGCGATCTGCCATGCGCGCGCGTCGCGGCGGACGTCGTCGAGGCGCGCGTAGGTGCGAATTTCGCAGCCGTGGTGCGTCGCGATCTCGCGCAGGTCGCGGTCGAAGCGCGCGCGGTCGACGTGCCAGCGCGCGCCGATCGGGTCGTACAGCGCGTTCTGGCCGCGCAGCACCGCGTCGCCCCAGATGCTGCGGATCTCGTAGCCGCGCAGGTGTCCGGCGGCGCTGAAGCGCTCCCACAGGCCGAGCTCGCGCAACGGCGCGGCGATCGCGTTCGAGAGCGTCTCGCCGAGCCACGGCGGATCGCCGGCCGGGCGGTCGAGGATCGCCACGGAGACGCCCGCATGAGAGAGTCGCAGCGCGGTCGCCACGCCCGCGGGACCCGCGCCGAAGACGCACACGTCGACCTCGCGGCCGGATGTGGTCATACGCACCCTCCGTCGGTCAGGCGCTCAGCATGCGCTCACCCACTTACCGGGCGCTTACAACCTGCTCGTTCCAGCGCCGGACGTCGATGCCGGCGACGAGCAGCCACAGCATCAACATGGCTTCCGCGAGCACGCCGAGGGCTTCGAGCGAAAGGGAGACCGCATTCGGGAGCGAGGGCGCGAGAAAGAGCAGCCAGCCCGCTCCGGCCAGCGCCATCACGACGCCGAGAAACCTGGGCAGGAACGCCGACGCGAAGATCAGGTAGCCGATGAGGATGCAATAGCATCCGAAAAAGAACAGCGCGGCGTGCGCCGGCGCCCGGTGAACGATCGCGAGGGCCTGCACCGTGCATCCCGTGAGACTCACGAGCGCCGCGAGCAACGAGATGCCGCGGCTCACCGGCCGGAAGAGCTGATAGAACAGCACGGTGACCGCCGCGTAGCACGCGGTCGCGACGAGGTTGGCGGCGGCGGCGTACGCCGGAGCGCTGCGCCCGAGCAGCGACTGCGCGAAGATCGCCGTCAGAAAGTACAGCAGGTAGACCGCGCCGGTGATCCTCGCTCGGGACATCGCTCTTCCTCCGGCTGAAGGGATCTTG
>DATHLL010000356.1:0-4523 GCA_035488195.1 Candidatus Elarobacter sp.
GAGCGAACGACGCCGGCTCTCTCCGCGCCCACCTCGCCGCCCTCGCCAACTCGACGACGACCGAAAAGAAACGCATCGACGCTTCGTTACCGATCGCGCTCGCCGGCGGCTTCGTCCTCGCCATCGCCGCCGCCGCCGGCATGCTCGCCGGGCGCTTTCCATGATGGTTCGCGCGGCGGCTCAGCGCAGAAGCCGCCGCCGTCGGGATTTTCCATGATGACATGCGAGCCGGACTGACGGTCTACACGAAAGCCCGCGCGCTGTCATGCGCGCACCAAAGCAGGCCCGCTGACGACGGGCGTCTTCACGCTCATGCGGATACGCGGCCGGTTACGCCGCGACCGGCCGAGATGGCAATGCGCATGAATCGTTCGCGGCCTGCGAGAACACGCACCGGCGTGTCGGACTACGACGTGAACCAGGACATCGCGGCCAGGCGGCTCACGTACCAGCGCGGGGAGCTGGGCGTGGACGTCGTCGCGAGCGATCCGTTCGAGCAGTTTCGAGGGTGGCTCGAGGAGGCGCTGCGGACCGAGGGGATCGTCGAGCCGAACGCGATGAGCGTCGCGACGGTCGGTGCGAACGGGCGGCCGTCGGCGCGGATGGTGCTGTTGCGGCAGTGGGACGCGCGCGGGTTCGTATTCTTCACCAACTACGAGAGCCGCAAGGGCGCCGATCTCACGGTGCACGCGCACGCCGCGCTGCTGTTCTGGTGGGGCGCGCTCGAGCGGCAGATCCGGATCGAAGGCGCGGTGCAGCGCGTGCTCGACGTCGAGAGCGACGCGTACTTCGCGACGCGTCCGCGCGGTCACCGGCTCGGCGCGTGGGCTTCGCGCCAGAGCGCCGTCGTCCCGGACCGCGAGACGCTCGAGCGCGCGGTCGCCGACGCCGACGCGCGCTTCCCGGGCGAGGTGCCGCGCCCGCCGTTCTGGGGCGGTTATCGCGTCGTGCCGGACCGCTTCGAGTTCTGGCAAGGCCGTCCGAACCGCGTCCACGACCGCGTCGCCTACGAGCGCGGCGCCGACGGCTGGACGATCGCGAGGCTCTCGCCGTGATGCGCGCGTTGCTCGCGGCGTGCGGGCTGCTGCTCGCGGCGATCGGCGCGGCGCCCGATCCGGGGCCGGCGGTGCAGCCCCTCGCGGTCGGGACGCTGGTGAAGTCGCACTTCGTCGTGCGCGGCCGCGACGTCGTGCAGGTCGAGTCGGCGGTGTTTCCGCGCGACCGCGTCAGCGTCGGCATCATCGACTATCCGTTCGGCGGACCGCCGGGTGCGACGGTCTCGCGATCGGTCGTCGAGCACGTGCTCGCCGCGATCGGCGGTGGATATTTCCGCGGCGGCTTCCGGCCGGCGGGCCTGCTCGTCATCGACGGGGCCGTGCACGAGGCGAGATCCGCCCCGTATTCCGGCGTCGTCGGGAGCACCCGCGACGGCCGGCCGGTCCTGACGTGGGCCGACGGCGTGGACCCGAGCACGCTGCGGTACGCGATGCAGGCCGGCCCGTTCGTCGTCGATCCGGGCGGGAAGCCTGGGATCCGGAGCGACGACGGTCACCGCCAGCGCCGCTCGCTCGTGATCGAGTCCGCCGACGCGATCGCCGTCGCGGTGACGTCGGATTGCGGCCTCTACGATCTCATGAACGCGCTGCTGCGTTCGCCGGAGACGTTCGGTGTCGAGAGCGTCGACCGCGCGCTGAACCTCAGCGGCGGACCGTCCAGCGGCCTCGCGGTACGGCTTCCGAGCGGCGGCGTCGACACCGTTCCGGAGCAGATGCGCATCCGCAGCGTGCTGACGATCGTCGAGCGCTAGAGCGCGAGGATCTCCGCGTCGGTCATCGTGTCGAGCTTCGCGCGGAGTTGGGTCAACCCCGTGCGCTGCGGCGTCGAGAGCGCCGTGTCGTGCAGCTTCGCGTCGAGCGCCATCCCGTAGGCGGCGATCAGCGCCCGTTCGCGGGGCAGCGCGATGTCCGGCTTGACGCCGACGCCTTCCCAGTTCGTCTTCGTGATGGGATTCCGGGCGCGCGCGTCCGGGACGAAGATCGAGAAATGGTCGTCGATGCGGCGCGTGTCGCCCGGGTTCGCGCCGCCGCCGGTGATCGCGCCGATCAGCGTCCCGCGCTTGAGCGCTTGCACGTCGTACGCGCACTCCTCGCCGCCGGAGAACGTCTCGCTCGAGGTCAGCACGTAGAGCGGCGCGGTGATGCGTGGGCCCGGAACCTCCTCGGTGTACGTCGAGTCGCCGATCTTCGCCGTGTCGTCGTCGCCGCGCTCGACGAAGTCGTTGAGATGGGTCTTCGCAGGCAGGAAATGGTTCAGCAGCCGCGCGATCGCGCGCGGGTCGCCGCCGTGGTTCCGCCGCAGGTCGAGGACGATCGCGTCGGAGTACGCGACCGCGTTCACCATCCCGTCGTAGACGCGCTGCGATGCGCTCGGATCGGTCGAGACGAAGAAGTACCGCAGGTCGATGTACCCGACGTTGCCCGGCAGGTGCGCGACGCGGCCCATCCCGTAGTCGACCTGGCGGTAGAACCGTTCTTGTGCCGCGATCTCCTCGGCGCTCGGGCCGTTCCCGGACGCTTTCGCCGGCGGGTTCACGTCGACCGAGTACTGCAGGCGCACGTGCTTGTCGTGCAGCACGGTCGCCAGGTCGGCGGTGACGCGCTGCGCGAGCGCGGTCTCGCGCAGGCCGTCGTACGCGCCGCTCGACGCGTTCCGGCGCAGCAGCGCGGCCGCCTCGCGCGCCCGCGAAGGATAGACGTAGAACGTCTCGAGTTTGGTCGCGGCGCCGTCCACGACGGCACGCGCCGGGTCGTCCGCGGCCGCCGCGGGTCCCAGGCCGGCGAGCACGGCGAAACCGGCCGCGATGACGGTCGAACGGAGTCTCATGCGGGAAGTATAGCGCGGTTCCGCCTGCGGATCACACTGATCTTAAAAGGATAAGACACTTTGGCGGCATTTCACCCGCCCCCATGGACGAGCTTGACCGCGCGATTCTCGGCCGGCTTCGGACCGACGCGCGGATCAGCTACCGCGACCTCGGCGAGGCGGTCGGGCTGAGCGCGAACGCCGCCGCTCGCGTGAGCCGCAGCCGCCACAGCCAGGCGGTGCCGATCGCGAACTCGACGATCACGCACACGAGCGCGACGCGCGGCCCGAGCCCGGCGCTGCGCGCGTCGAAGTAGTCGACGACGGGCGCGGTGATGACGGGCGCGATCACCTGCGGGATCGCGGCGGCGAGGTTCCACACGCCCATCGCCGAGGCGAGCGCGGCGCGCGGGAGGACCGCGTACGCGATCGCCCAGTCGGCGGTGAAGAACGCGCCCCACGCGGCGCCCGAGCCGATCGCGCAGACGAGCGCAACGGCGAACGTCGGCGCCGCGGCGAACGCGCCGACCGCGACCGCGATCGCCGCGCACGCGACGCTCACGACGACGCGCTTGTCGAGGCGGTCCGCCGGCCGCCCGGCGACCGCGGCGCCGAGCACGCCCGCGATCGTGAACGCCAGGAACAAGATCCCCGTCGTCGTGCGCGCGTCCGCGGCGTGGAGCGACTCGCGGACGAAGAAGAACAAGAACCCGAAGAGGGTGTAGAACCCGACGTTGATCAGCGCGCGCGAGACGAGCACCGTCCACATGTTCGCGTCGATGCGCAGGGGCGCCGCCGCGTCGCGGGTGCGCGGCAGCGCGCGGGCGTGGAGATCGGTGACGAGCCAGCCGCCGGCGAGGCACGCGGCGAGCGCGAGGCCGAGCGGCCAGCCGCGCAGCAGCGTCGTCAGCAGCAAGCCCGTGACGCTGCCGCAGAACTGGTGGACGCTCATCCACGACGACGCCCGCCCGACGCGGTCGGGATCGACGTAGTCGCCGACGATCCCCTGGTAAGGGCCGCCCGCCACGTTCATCCCGAGCTGCAGCACGAAGACCGCGGCCCACAGCCACGGCAGCGAGGGGACGAGCGGCAGCGCGACGATCGCCGGGACGGCGCACGCGACGCCGAGCGCGTAGAACGCGCGCCGGTCGCCGGTCCGCGCGCGGCTGCGGTCCGAGAGGACGCCCGCGACGACCTGCACGACGCCCGCAAAGAGCGCGCCGCTCGCGGCGAGCGCCGCGTACGCGTTCACCGCGTGCGGAGCCAGCGCGCTGACGCGGTCCTGCAGCACGACGCCGAGCACCGCCGTCCACACGACCTGGATCCCGAACCAGAACGCGCCGAGCCGCCGCGGGTCCGCCTGCGCCGCCGCCGTCACGCACGAACCTCCGCGTGCGAGAGCGCGTACTCGTAGTCCGCGAGCGTGTCGACGTCGTAGCACAAGCCCGGATCGCAGCCCCGCACCGCGCCGACCGGGACGCCGAGCCGGCGGCGACCGAACGCTTCGAGATCGCCGATCGTCAGCCGTTTCAGCGCGAAGCGCAGGCACAGCGCGGGCCCGAGCAGCAGCGCCAGCTTCGGCAGGCTCTTCCGCGCGGCGAACAGCTTCGTCGCCAGCGCGCGGGCCGGCGCGACCGCTTCGGGCGCGATCACGAACGCGT